>JAQCCA010000109.1 GCA_027621155.1 Pseudomonadota bacterium
AACTACCAAATTGTTTCGGCTTAGGCGGGGAGCCCTTATTTTTCTTTTCATCCCATTCAAACATTTAACGCTGCCGTTATTTCGCATCTGCAGTTATTATAGTAAATACTCAGTATATATCAACTGGGGTTAGTATGAAGCAAGATAATTTGCCTTGATTTCAGTGCTGGACATAGTTGTTGCTCAACCAAGCATTAAACAGTGTGATCCACCTTGTTAATTTTACTTCGTAAATATTTAAATTGGTGCTAGAATCATACTTGCCTATACTAATAAAGTCATCGCACAAGGAGTTTTTGATGATTCGGAATACACGAATAATTTCCCTATCCACAATTGGTGCATTTTCACTAATCCTCTTTGGGTGTGGCGGTAGTAGCTCTCCATCAACCACTGCACTCTCACTTACTGGCACGACCAATCAATATTACAACCAAAGCTATACTTATACAGCAACCTTTTCCAACCTTGGGAGCACTCAGGGTACTGGCATCACGAACTGCACATTGAATATTTCAGGAGATGCTAGCGCCTATCTGCAAATTGTTAATACACAAACCACTGCTAATCAATGCATATTTACGGTAAAAGACAGTAATACAACAAACACCAATTTATTAGCCTCACTATCAGCAACTGCCACCTATAATAATCAAAGTTATCAATCTGGTAATAGCCTTCAAGTGGAAGCATATAGCATCCAAGTCAATCCACCACAGCCAGGAACCACCAACTACTGGCGCTTAAACTTCCCCTCCGGCACGCCTTTGCCAAGCTATGTTTATCAAGGTCAGAAATTAATTGCTTATGTTGAAAGCTTGGCACAACCGGTTTTTTTAATGCCGACAAATACAAATGGTAGTTTCCAAATCATCACGCCTAATGGCGATGGAACTTACCGAGGTTGCGAGTTGACGATGTCTCAATCAAATAACGTCTCTGGCAGCTGTCCTGGAATTAGCACACCTCAACTCAGTGGTAATGAACTTAATGTTTCTTATGCTGCAGGCACATTATCAAGTATTACACCACACGTCACGCCAACGCCCCCAACATACCCTCCACGACAAATTGTTTTTATGAACAATCTCACGTTACCGGTTACCATAAAAGTTACCGGCGGTGGTCAAAACAATTCATTCACAGTAAATGGTCAATCAAACTATAATTATTCAATACTAGACGCTGGTCTTTCCTCATATAATTTCCAAATTGCTAGTATTAATACACGCAATGTAAGTGATGGAACATATGGTGAGTATTCAACACTATTAGAGGTAACCTATCCAGCAATTACTGATATTCATAATCAAGCAAACATTGATGTTTCAATGGTCAATGGCTATAACACACGCTATAACTTCTATCCTCAAGCAGGAACTTATTTTACTTATGATTTTGCACTAGGTGATACCACCCAAGCGGTAGCTTATTTTGATGAACAAATCCCTGCATCCACATTAAACCCATCAAGTATTTCACTGGAGCAATTATGCCAAACGATTGATAGCGAGATGAAAACACAGCAACTACAATTTACAAGTACAAACTTTATTGCAACCTCATCGTCAAGCTTTGCTGGTTGTTATAGTCCACGATCTGTTGCTAGTGTCGCCTTTGGTTCAACATCCGATATTTTTCAGCAATATGGTTGCGTTGGTAGTTATGGCACACCGGCAACATGTACAACTGCTGCCAATTCTAGTTATGTTAGTAATATTCATGCCAATGCTTTTCGCGGCTATGCTTACCCCTATGATGATTGGTTTGCTGATTATTCTGCTGATCGCCACACCTCTTTGGTATTTAAAATATTAAGCGCACCCAATGGCTTAGCAAACTAACTAGAATTAACTGAAACGAGTTAAAGGAGTAATATCAATGAATACAGCGACAATTAGTTTTTGGGACATGCTTATTTATACCCCATGGTGGGTTTATCTGATTTTTATTTATTGCCTTGTGATTGGCATCAAAGCAACTAAGCCGCGCACGGTATCACTGACAAAACTTTTTATTATTCCTATCATTTTCACGCTACTATCACTTGATACCTTGATTAGTGTATTTCCATTAACATTAACCAATATTATCATCTGGATTATCGCTATATTCATTGGCATTGGTGTTGGACTGATTATTGCTTTAAACGGCAAATATGATGTGATCGTCAACAACAAATCTATCCATTTTCATGGTGGTTGGTTCACTTTCGTGTTATTGGTCATCATCTTTATCAGTAAATACGATGTAAACTATAAGCTTGCATTAGAGCCAGCGCTTGCTGATCAATTTACCTTTAGTCTTATTAGTCTCAATGTTTCAGGAATATGCAGCGGTATGTTTATTGGTCGGCTACTTGGTTACATCAAGCGCTATCATCAAGCCAAACAAGCGATTAATAGCACATATAACTAACCCATCTCATTAATCAGTTTTTCTTATACTGTTAATAAATAATATATCGACTGTTTGTTTTGCTATCGTCCAACAACTCGCCTATTATTATCCAATGATTATCTTTATCATTTTACAACCATACGGAGCCCCCTACGTGATCACAACTATTTTTTTGCTGATATTAATCCTATTGGCACTGGCACAATTTTATAAAATCAGTTTTAACATTCGTGCCGTCGCCTCTTTAGTTGTTTTTGGTATTATTTTACGGCTATTAAATCAAAGTAGTGGTGATGACACCCTGCATAGCCTCTTAAATTTAGTTAGTGATACTTATATTAGCTTACTTAAGATGTTAATTATCCCACTGGTATTAACTGCCATTATCCATGCGATTGTTAATCTGCGTCATCACCAAGGATCTTATCTGATTAAAATGGTGACAAAGGCGGTTGTCATTATTCTGCTTCTTACCGGTATTAGTGCGGTTATTGGCGGATTGGTCGGCTCATGGATGCATATTGGCTTTGGCATGTCATTCTCTGGTGCTTTAAACACCCCTGAAGCACATAGCCTTGTGGATACGATTACCGGCATGTTACCGAGCAACCCTGTTACTGCAATGGCAGATAATAATGTCATCGCCGTGGTTATCTTTGCTGCTTTGATTGGCTTTGCTACCTTAAAGCTTCATCAACAGGAAAAAGAAATCTCTGCCCCTTTTATTAGCTTTATTCACTCAGCATTCTTTGTTGCTAAAAAACTTGCCAATATGATTATTGCTCTGACACCTTATGGTGTCTTTGCATTAATGACACAAATGACACTTGATCATGGATTAACAACCTTGATGCAGATGATCAACTTCATTGCTGCAATGTATATTGCCATGCTTATTGTTATCATTATGCATACCATATTGATTACCTTAAGTGGTGTTAATCCAATTTATTATTATAAAAATGTTTGGCGCGCGTTACTCGTTGCTTTTACCACACGCTCAAGTTTTGGCACATTACCTGTGACCATGGATGCCTTAGGCAATCGCTTAAAGCTCTCTGAAAGCGTTTCAAACTTCACACCAAGCATAGGCGCCACCATTGGGATGAATGCTTGTGCGGGTATTTATCCGGCAATGCTTGTTGTCATGACCCTAACGATTATGGGTGAGCCAATTACTTGGCAAATCATCCTATTAGTCGGTGCGATTAATATGATTGCTTCATTAGGTGTCTCCGGCATCCCCGGAACCGCCTTTATTGCAGCAGGTGTTACCTTTGCAACGCTTGGGTTACCATTTAATATCATCGCTCTTGTGCAGGGTGTTGACCCGATTATTGATATGGGACGCACTGCTACCAATGTTAATGGGGTGATGACAACAGCAGTTATTACGGATAGAACAACACGATAAATGCCTGCTCTAAATCAGTTGAAAAAATTGAATTCAATACTATTATAATACCCCAACATTGATTTAACTGTGTTGCGCCACCGTTACTTGGTGTTGATCCATCATACATTTTTAATGAAAAAGCATCACTGCCTGATGCAAACCAATGACCACTCTCAAGATCTAGATTCGATAGATCAGCCCATGGATCGCTAAATTCAACAGCGCCGTTACTACCGGGCTTTAAAAATCCATAAGATAAGGCACTAAGACCATTTAACTTATTTTTTAAATCTGTATTTTCAGTTGACTGTTCATTACCCGGAAAGTTGTTATCCATCTTAATATACCCTTTTGCAATTCCAGGAATTGGATAGCTGGGCTCAGGAATAACATGCCCTGCTGTTTTTAGCTCATTTGAAACGTAGTTTGCATTGAAATAACCGCTGTAATTTGCATAATATGCCATTAAAAATGGTTTTTGTGCAGCAACTACTTGATGAGAGAAAATAGCTGAAGAAAGAACCCCAGTTAACACTGAAAATATTTTTTCTCAAGCACTTCAAAGCCATTAATGGTGCGCTTATTGTGATCAAATGATATGCCTACTTGATAAATTGGCAATTCTAGATGGGTAAATTTGGATGCATAATTTTTTCTGACAATTTGCTCTACTGCCTTGGCTGCTAAGTTCTCACCATGACTGACTTTAAACTCAAAAATAATCACCTTTTTATAAGGAATGACAATCGACATATCAATACGACCTTCAGAAGTATGATCTTCGAGTTTAACGTCATAACCAAGTGCAGCGAAATAACTATAAATAATCGCGCAATAATAGCCTTCATAGCGGTTTAATGGTGTATTGACATAATAATCATAGGGAATACTACTATAAAAACTCGCTATCGCTTTTTCAAATTGCTGCCAGTTATCTGTCAAAAGCGCATTGTTAATCGCAAGTTGATTCATGGTTGCATCTTCCTGGGTAATGCCAATCTTAGTCAGCTGTCTATTCAAAGCCGTTTTAACTTCAAAATTAGGATAGCCTAAGCGATACCAAAGATCTTGACCAAAATAAAATTGCTCTTTAATCGTCAAATAACCACTTTGGAGCATCAATGCAGCAATTGGCGTATTATTGACATCAATACTATTTAATGAATCTGGTGTTGCTTTATAGTTTTCCAAATCAGGAACTATGTCGCGACGCTGACTAATTAGCTTAACTAAAAAACTCGGCGTACCCGTTTCAAACCAATAGCTTTGATAGCGTGCACCATTACTAAAGAATAATAGAACATCAAATGGGTTATAAACTTTTTGTGCTTCAGTCCCATCAAAGTTATAACCGTTGTACCATGTTTTAAGTTTAACAAGGTCAACATCCTTTAAATATTCTGTAAATGTACTCTCTAGCTCATCTTGCGTATAACCACATAAGTCAGCAAATGGTGCACGAAAAGAAATATCTTCCAAGTTATTTAAACCACTAAATAAACTCACCTTGGAAAACTTAGACACGCCAGTTAAAAACACAAAGCGCAAACATGCATCATTGTCTTTGATCACGCTGTAAAGACCCTTTAAAATCTCACGATTACGTAAGGCTTCCTCTGACTGAGTGATCACATCTAAAATTGGCTTGTCATATTCATCCACCAAAAGCACGACGCGCTTTTTTGTTTTTTGGAATAACGATTTGATCAATTGATCAAACTGCAGGTCATAATGTTTACTGGTGTCTAACTCAAGCCCATAGTGTTTGGCAGTATCTGATAACTCGCGCAAAATCCATTGCAGCAACGACTCCTCTGAAAACACTGATTTAGAGCGCCCAAAGCTAAAATGAATCACAGGATATGTCTCATCAAAATCCCATTTATCTTCGATATACAAGCCTTTAAAAAGCGTTTTCTCACCCAAGAATAATTGCTTTAACGTATCAATAGTTAAGCTTTTGCCAAAACGGCGTGGACGTGATAAAAAATAATACTTCCCCTTTGCCGCAATCTCATAAATATGACGGGTTTTATCAACATAAAAAGTATTGCCATTTATCATCTCGGAAAGGCTCGAATAACCAATTGGCAAGTTTTTCATATGCATCACAACACTGAGTCAAAATATCATTGCCACAAAGTCTAGCAAATATCTCTGTTGATAGAAATATAGAAATAGCGAAGTCATTACGAAATAGATTTTTACTCTCCCCCATCAGCTCTTAACTCTAAAAAATATAAGTAATGATAATTTCAGAAACTTTATTGACAGATTCTTCAATGAAAACCTATCGTAATCATCACTATTTAAAACGCATACGGCAACAACCGCAACATTAATCAGAGGGGATAATGAAAAACGCAATCCATTTAACACTTTTTGCTTTGCTTATGATAATTTTAGGTGTTGGTATCAGCATGTACCTACAACATTTGGCTTATCAACATGATAATCAAATCAACAAATATAGAACTTCACCAATGAATAAGCTCGTTGGAGATGATGACGATGATGATGGTGACACAAGACCTAAACTTAGGGAAAAAAACCGTGACCGCAGCCCACTAGAGTCAAAGCAGATTAATCAAGATCTGTTACTTTTGAAAAATGGTCGCAAATTATCTAGTTCACAGTATGGTCAATGGCACTCCATCGGTCCTGACAACCAACCAGGCTGTTGGGAAATGACTGAATTTGATGAGCGTGACAATACCGTTTGGGCAATGACATGTGGACATTATGGAGCAACTCAATCCATCTTTAAGGGAAGTTTAGCTGGTGATGATTTTAGACTCATCTCAGGTCAACTACCCTATCGATTTAATAGTATGATACTCACACACTCGGATAGCCATAAGCAGCGATTATTAGTTGCCATTAATAATGGTCAAATAAAATATACTGATAATGGTGGTATAAGTTGGGAATCATCTCAAGGCTTGTTAGATAATATCACGCAATTGATCGTAAACCGTCAAACTGATACAGGAGAATGGAAACTCTATGCTACTTATGATCAAAGGGTCTATGTCTCAACTGATGATGGCAATCACTTTAGCGTACTTGAAGACTTTGCCAGCAAACAGAAAATGAGCCTATACTCACCTCGTTACGATAATCAACCAGGTAATAGTAATGTAGCACAAAGTCAACAATCAGTAATACAACATATTACTGTGACCAATAGTGGCACGGTTGACGAGCAATTAGGTCATATCGTAGGCATTAGCAGCCCCATATCAACAGATTTTGCCCAGCAATGTGCATCTAAAATATTGGCTGTAGGTAATTCATGTACATTTACAATAAGTATAAACACGGATAATGTCACCTCAGGATCACAAATCGCAACGGTTAATATTGCTGATGGTTCAACAAGCTCACGTTTTTCTATTAACTATCAAGTTACAGCAAACACCTGTCAGGATCCAAATGCTAAACAATATCCAGATTATGGTAATACGATGCAAGATCATTATAGTGCTGGAGATGTGGTAAATTATCATGGATATGTTTGGCAAGCACACTATTGGGTGTCAAAAAACATTGTACCAAGCACACCAGATAGTGGCTGGAAACTTTTTGAAACACCTGCAAATATCATATTTAAATGGGATGAAAACACTGTATACAATAGTAGTGATGTTGTCGCATACAATAGTGCAAAATATCAAGCCAAATGGTGGACTAGAGGCAATCAACCTTCATCTAGCCCTTATGGTCCTTGGAAAGATCAAGGCACGGTGACCGGCATTGTTTGTGATAGACCGTCTTGATGCGATCTTAAACAAAGGTATTCCTTTATATTTATATTATTTAA
>JAQCCA010000110.1 GCA_027621155.1 Pseudomonadota bacterium
TAAGGGTTACTTTATAGATAACTGTTGGCGCTGAGGTGATTAGATCAAGATCGTATTCACGTTCTAAACGCTCTTGAATAATCTCCATGTGCAGAAGTCCCAAAAATCCGCAACGAAAGCCAAAGCCAAGCGCTTGTGAGACTTCAGGTTCAAAGAAAAGAGAAGCATCATTTAAGCTTAACTTTTCCAATGCTTCACGAAATGCTTCAAAATCATCAGCACTAATAGGAAACATGCCGGCATAGACTTGAGGCTGAACGCGTTTAAATCCAGGAACGGGTTTATCCGTTGGGTTTTTAGTCAGTGTCAATGTATCACCGACAGGAGCACCATGAATATCTTTAATGCCTGCTACGATAAAACCAACTTCACCGACTTTTAATGCTTGTTGCTTATGCATTTTTGGTGTGAAAACGCCTAGTTGATCCACTTGGTAGCTTTGCCCTGTCGACATCACTTTGATTTTGTCGCCCACTTGTAACTGACCATTGCGAATACGCACAAGTGATACAACGCCAAGGTAAGGATCAAACCATGAGTCGATAATCAATGCTTGCAAAGGTGCCGTTAAGTCACCAACAGGTGCTGGAATTTTGGCAATAATCGTCTCTAGCACATCTTCAACACCTAGGCCAGTTTTGGCGCTACAAGTTGTCGCACCTACTGCTTCAATGCCAATAATGTCTTCAATCTCGGCGCATACACGCTCAGGCTCGGCAGATGGCAGGTCAATTTTATTAAGTACGGGAATGACTTCTAAGTTTTGTTCAATCGCGGTATAGCAGTTGGCAACCGTTTGCGCTTCAACACCTTGAGCTGCATCAACAACTAATAATGCACCTTCACAAGCAGCAAGAGAGCGTGATACCTCATACGAGAAGTCAACATGCCCAGGAGTATCAATAAAATTTAGCTGATAGGTTTGTCCATCTTTGGCAGTGTAGTTTAAGGTCACACTTTGTGCTTTGATGGTAATACCACGCTCGCGCTCAATATCCATTGAATCAAGGACCTGTTCTTTCATCTCGCGATCAGTCAACCCCTGACAGACCTGAATAAAGCGATCAGAAAGCGTTGATTTGCCATGATCAATATGCGCAATAATAGAAAAGTTTCGGATGTGTTGCATATGCTTGTGTAGTAGATATTTTATTATGCCAAGCATTATGCCGAAAAAATGATATAAAAGGAATCACCAGTTGCGTGAGGAATCGCTTTAGCTTGATCAAAAACGCAGTTTGCGCATAAAAATCCCGCTATTGTCCTTTGTTATGGTCAAGGATAGTGATAGAATGCCTGCCAGCAGCTTAAGCTGCGAGGTAAATAACCTTAACTAAAATTATTATAACTATTAAAGAACAATAAAGAGGATATTACTATGTCTAGAATCGCATCTTTGCAAGATCCGTTTTTAAATGCGTTAAGAAAAGAGAAAATTTCTGTATCAATTTACTTGGTAAACGGCATTAAGTTGCAAGGCGTTATCGAAGCGTTTGATCAGTTTTCTATTGTATTGCGCAACAGCGTTAACCAAATGGTTTATAAGCATGCGATCTCAACAGTAGTTCCTGCCAAAGCAGTGCGTTTGGTTTACAGCAATTACAATCCAAATCACAGCCAACAAAATCATAACTCAGATCAAGAAGATGATTTTGAATCTATGGATGAAACATCATTTGAAGAGTCATATGATGATGTAAACAATGCAGATGATCACTACAATCAACAATCTGCGCAACAATAATATTTATCTATAACTTAAAATTAAGAGGATCTTTCTTTGGAGATCTTTCAAGAACATGAGGTAGGCGAAAACTGCCTACTCATCGATATCGATTTTTCATCTAAACCTGAATTAAACGCTGAGCTTTCTGAGCTCAATGGGCTTGTGCATGCTGCTAATTGGCAGATTGTACAGACTATTACAGCACGTCGCTCGCAGCCTGATCCTAAATACTTTTGTGGCAAAGGCAAGCTTGAAGAGATTAAAGCGATGATTGAAGAGCACGAGATTGATTTGGTGGTTTTTAATCACAGCATTACGCCTTCACAAGAGCGCAATATTGAAAAAGCATTAAATTGCAAGGTCATTGATCGCACGCGTTTAATCCTAGAGATATTTTCACAACGCGCGCAAACGCATGAAGGTAAGCTTCAGGTTGAATTAGCACAATTAAATTATGCAGCCACACGTTTGGTGCGTGGTTGGACGCATTTAGAGCGGCAAAAGGGTGGTATTGGTGTACGTGGGGGGCCTGGCGAGACTCAGCTTGAGCTAGATCGTCGTCTATTGCGTCAACGTATTGCGCAAATTGAAAAGCGCCTTGAAAAAGTCAAGAAGCAACGCGGTCTAAGTCGCGCGTCACGTCAGAAAAATGATGTGCCAACAATTGCTTTTGTTGGTTATACCAATGCTGGTAAATCGACACTGTTTAACCAGCTAAGTGGCGCAAGCGTTTTAGCCAAAGATCAATTGTTTGCGACGCTAGATCCAACCTTGCGCAAAATCGATGTGCCTAAGTTAGGTGAGGTTGTATTATCCGATACCGTGGGCTTTATTCGTAACTTACCACACGATTTGGTTGAGGCATTTTGTGCAACGCTTGAAGAGGCGATTGAAGCAGATCTATTAGTGCATGTCATTGATTATGCTGATGAGCATCATCGCGCGTATATCGAGCAAGTGAAATTGGTGCTACAGCAGATTGAGGCGGATAATAAGCCGATACTGAATGTATATAACAAAATTGATCGTTTAGATAACTTAACACCTCATATTGTCTATCATGAAGATCATCCTGCGGATGTCTATCTCTCAGCGCAAACTGGTAATGGCGTTGAATATTTGTATGAAGCGATTGCTAAGCATTTTAACCAAGAATGGCTCAAAGGTGTATTGACCTTGATGCCAAATGAAGGCAAAGTCCGTGCCGCTTTTTATCAACTGGGTGTAGTTGAAAAGGAGCAAATAACTGATGACGGTGAATATCAGCTGACAATACACATTGCGAAAAATGATTTTGATGCGATATGTCGAAATAATAAACTTGAGTTAATAGCAAAATTTAGTCACCATTAGGGGCACTGAAAGAGCAAATCAAAAGTAGTATCTATGGCATTAAAATTTTTGTCACGACATAAGGTATTTAATCAAGGCCCACCTGACTTAGAAGAGGCGATCCGTCGATTTCTAGGCAAAGGACGTAAGCAAGATAATCATTCATCGAGCAATAATGGTAATAGCGGTAACAATGGCAATAACCACGGTAGCGACCATAATAGCAATGGTAGCAGCAATAATGAACCGCCGCGTAAAGATGATAATCAGCGCAAAAGTATCTACTCACGTAGTGCCGATCAAAAGCCATTACCGGTGAAGAAAATCGCTATTGGTGTAGTTGCTGCGGCTGTTATTATTTGGGCAGGCATGGGTGTTTATGTTGTGCAACCAGCGCAACAGGCTGCCGTTTTGACTTTTGGTAAGTTCTCAAGCATTGAGGGACCAGGAATGCATTGGCATGCACCTGGTTTTGTCAGTGTCATCAAAAAAGATGTTGAAGTGCTAAACACCATTAAGCTTGATAAACAAATGCTGACTTCTGAAGAAAATATTGTGCATGTATCCTTCTCAGTGCAATATCGTATTAGTAATTTAGAGCAATATTTATTTGCAACAAACAATCCTGAGCTTATCTTGCGTCAAGCGCTTGAAAGTGCGGTGCGTCAGGTTGTGGGTGAAAATAAGCTAGAGAAAATTTTGACAACCTCAAGAACGCAAATTACCTTAGAAGTGCAAAAAGAATTAGAAAAGCTTTTAACTAAATATAAAACGGGCATTTTGGTTAGTGAGGTTATTATGCAGCCAGCGCAAGCGCCTGCTGAGGTTAAAAGTGCCTTTGATGATGTGATTAAGGCGCGTGAAGATCGTGAGCGCGTACAAAACGAGGCACAAAGCTATGCCAATAAGGTTGTTCCAGTGGCAAAAGGTCGCGCGCAACGGATCATGGATGAAGCGCGTGCTTATCAGTCAAAAGTTGTTTTAGACGCACAAGGTAATGTTGCAAACTTCAGTCAGTTGTTACCTGTGTATCAGCAAAATCCAAGTATTATTGAGAGTCAGCTATATTATCAAACAATGGAAAATATCTTTAAAAACAACAAGCTTTATATCGTTGATGGCGATGGCGCTAAAAATTTATTCTATGGTGATAAATTATCACCGCTGGCAATATCTTCAACGGTTCAAGGAGGTCAGCGATGAGCAATAAACTAATGGGACTAATCGTTGTTGTCATTGTGGCATTATTATTGATATTCAGCTCAATGTTTCGTGTCAATCAAGGTAATGAAGCGGTGATTTTAAAATTGGGTGAGTTAAATCAAACCAGTGATGGTCAAGTTAAGGTTTACACGCCGGGACTGCACTTTAAAATTCCACTGCTTGAGCAAGTTAAAACTTATGACATGCGTTTGCGTACCTTGACAGTGGATTCATCGCGCGTGGTGACGAATGAGCAAAAGGACGTGCTGATTGATGCTTATCTCGAGTGGCAAATAAGTGATATTTCACAATTTTATCGCAGTACATCCGGTAATGATTCAAGGGCAGAGCTTTTATTGAAACAGTTTTTAGAGTCGTCATTACGCGCTGAGGTTGGTAAAATTGATATCCAAGGTTTGATTAATAACGAGCGTGATCAATTAATGCAGACATTGCATAGTAGTGTTCAAGAGCAAGCTAAAAAAATTGGTATTAGCGTTGTTGATGTGCGCATTAAACAAATTGATCTTCCTGATACTGTCACCGAATCCATTTACCAAAGAATGCGCTCAGAGCGTCAAAAAGTTGCGTCTTCCATTCGTGCGCAAGGTGAGCAACTGTCTGAATCAATTCGTGCAGATGCTGATGCGACAGTGACGATTACCTTAGCAAAAGCTGATCGCGATGCCAAAGAGATCAAGGCTAAAGCGGATGCAAAAGCGGCTGAAATTTATATAGATGCTTATGGTAAATCAGAGAACTTCTATAATTTCTGGCGTAGTATGCAGGCTTACCAAGCGAGCTTTAGTGGTAAAAAAGATGATGTGTTTATCTTAAAACCAGAAGGAAAATTCTTTAATTACTTCAATTCGCCTAATTCGTCTGTGGCAGCAAAGGCGAGCGTGAGCCCAGTAAAATAATAACGCTTACTTCCGATTGCTTAAGCAGTCGGGTATCTTGCTTTATAAAAATATCTTATATCATTGCGCCATATCGCTAATTTTTCATCATTCTTTAAGCTTGCAAACTATACAGCAATATTAAAAGTATGGATAATGCTTAACATGTTTTAACTTCAGTTTTTAAATACATTCGCATTGCATTAAGTGATGGGGTGTAAGATAGATATGCTGTGTTGCTACGACTAAATTACATTACGAAAATATCGGTTATGACTAAGCTATATTACGGAACCGTGGACTGAGCGTCAGTCGAAGTCCGTGATTGTTTTTGAGTTACCCTTCGACTTTGCTCAGGGTGCGATTAGCTGTTTAGTTGAGATAAGTAAAGCTGAGCTGCACGGGTAAGTAAAACAGAATGATAAGAATAAAAATGGGGTGGATGAAAGAGAAATGGGTGTAGAGAAATTAAATTGGGCAGATGCGCGTATCTTAATGCACAAAGCCAATCCAGAGTTTGTAGCATTGCTAGATACCGTAGATGGTATTGATAAATATGAGTTTACAAAGTACAGCTATCGCTATGGCGATTTGATTTGTGATGCTGATTATTTTTATGATCCGGATGGCAATATTGTGTCTGATAATATTCCTTTTGGTATGGTTGTTGAAAAATCAATGCAGTTTTTTATGGAGCTTGGGAGTTACGTTATTCCTGGTGAGTTGGCAATAGTAGGTGATTTTGCCTATATGAGTAAATTTTCCTATACACAAAAGATTAAAATAATATCAACGTGGAGTCTTTGCGCAGGAACGAGAATTCCAATTATAGTTAGTACTTATAAGCAGTGTTCAAGGTATGCCAAGATGCAAAATGCAATGGGCGTAACGGAAAAATTTTATTCACCATCCAGTGATGGTACTGACTTTTCCGTTATCCGGAACATTGCTAGAGGGGTAAAGAGTGATTGGCGATTTGTTTATGTTGGATTTCCTGATGAGTTAACGGAATTGTTACAAAATAATGCTGATACTTGGCATATACGAGAATATATGTTAAAGAAATTAATGGGAAGCAATCAAGCATCAAACACAAAGAGTTTATATCAAGATATTATTTTAAATTATATTAAAGTCCATCATTCAAGTATTAAGAACTTTTATTACTTAAGTAATGTCGTAAACCATTTGCTTGATGCGGTTTGTGGTTATAGTGTGATCCATAGATTGGCGTATGATGATATAACGTTACCATTACAAGAAGTTCAGCAAGCATATCATGAGCTCTACAAGCCTAAAAACCCTCCTTTTATTTTGACTTCATCTAACTTTGCAATCAATCAAGAGTATGCACACTATTTTAGTATCCCATATCATACGATGATGTACCGTCCAGAGCATATTGCCAACATTGTGGAGCTTTGCGTCAACGTTAAGCGCTTAATTAAAGTGTATTCAGACGAATTAAGTAATATCCCAATTGTGGGGGGTGGGGTGCTTTTGCAAAAGCTGTCATCTATTAGTTTCTCTGTAATAGCAGATCGACCGAATACATTTCAGGATACGGATAATGTTTTATTGATAAAGGACTTGTCATTACACTGCAAAGATTTTGCAAAACAATTAAGTAGTTATAGGTTATTAGAGAAGAAGTATACTATGCCCCAAAGGTCAAGTTTCTTTTCAGGGGCAATCAAGATGAATTTTGATTAAATACTTACTAAGCTTCGTTAAAAAAATTAGCAGCACAACATTTTGAATAATCAAAAGTATTAAACATTAAATCCCCCTTTTCTAGTTATTTAAAAAACGTAAGCAATGCACAATTAGCTTGTGAATATACTATATGCACAAAAATAAGTTAACCCCTTGATTTGTAATCTGCATTAAGTTTTATATCTTGTGTTTTATTTAAGATGATCAATTTTTAAATTCTAAGCATTTACATGCTAAATTATAAACTATACTTATCATATTGAGCATAAAACGGCTAAGGATTAACCAATGAAGTGGCGACTAGTTATAACATATTGTGCGATCGCAGCATTTTTGTCTGGATGCAGTTTCTTATTGCCATCGAAAAAAGTTGAGCGTAACGATCATTGGCAAACATTTAATAGTATCCAGAGTGTTTATGATGAGGTTTCACCAAATAAAACGACTTTACCTGAGCTTAACCATATGGGATTTGATCCTTATGTTGCGAATAACGTCAAGATTGAAAACTATCTGGATATTCGCCGTCGATTTGACCCGTTAAGTACAGGCAAGAACATTCCAGAACCTGTTGGCGAATGTTTGAGCCTATTTAAGCGCTGTCAGGCATATGTTGTTGATGTTGATTATGAGTATGAAGATCGCATTGGTAATGCGCTTTTAGATTTAACAGGGTTTCGTCGAGAGGTTCTAAAAGAAGGTTGGCGTTTTCAAGCGGTTTTTATTATCAAAG
>JAQCCA010000111.1 GCA_027621155.1 Pseudomonadota bacterium
TGGCATGTTGGTTTTGGGGCGGCTGCTGTTGGGATGGCGCTAGGATTAGCTGTTTTTCTATTAGGTCAAAAGAAAGGTGTATTACCCAAAGATCAATTTAGCGCTTCTAAATTAACGCGCATTTTAGCAATCGTTGGCGCACTGTTATCCGTGATTGTCTTTACTTACTTTATTGCTCACCCAACAGATACTTCAAAGCTACTGTATATCGTAGCAGGCTTCGTTGGCTTATATTTAATCTACAAAGCAATCAAAGGTGGTAAAGAATATATTCTGGCGATTTTAGCAGTTGTCAAAATGTCGTTTATCATTATGATTTTCTTTGCCCTTTTTGAGCAAAAAGCCACGAGTGTTCTACTCTTTACCGAACGGCTCGTTGACCTTAACTTATTTGGTTTTGAAATTTCATCAGCAAGTACTATGTCTTTAAATCCATTTTTCATTATTGTGCTAGCTCCTTTCTTTGCCGCACTTTGGTCAAAATGGAACCCAACCGTATTTGCCAAAATGGGTAGCGGGATCTTATTAACAAGTGCGGCAATGGGTGTCTTAACACTCGGCGCTTATGAAGCGATGCAAGGATCACCTATTTCACTACTATGGATTGTTGGTAGCTATCTACTTATTACCATGGGCGAGTTGGCTTGCAGCCCAACAGGACTTGCTGCAATTAGCAAAGTCTCACCGGTTGATGTCGTCGCGGTATTGTTTGGCGTATGGGGCATTAAATCATCTTTTAGTAACTACTTTGCCAGCTATATTGCAACATTTACCGATGTTGGTGGTAATGGCACCGAACAAGCTGCTGCTTATTTCAATGTATTCTACCATTTAGCACTTGTTGCTTTAGTAGTTGGTATTATCGTATTGATCTTATCACCATTACTAAAACGTATTTATAAGATATAAGGATCTTCATCTTTTTTTTTTATTAACGCCTCTCTAGCAAGGTTCTGCAGTTATGAGAAAACAATTAATAGCTGCAAACATTAATCAATACAATTCACACTGCTTATAATAAGCATCAATCAGATGATTCAATCCGTACGAAAATACTAATGGAATAATACACTATAAAAACTTGGGAATTTTTGAGATGCCTGACGATGTCTTACTTTCACATGGCGAATGCCACACTATCATCAGCGCTAAGCTGTTTCACTTCTGAGTTCGGAATGGAATCAGGTGGTGCCAACTTGCTATTATCGTCAGACAAAATGCATTTTATATATTTTGAGATAAATGTCTAGAAGTTTTTTTGATTAAGCACGTTTTGCTTTGTAAATCGCTGTGTATTTCTTAGTGATATACCACTGTTGCGCAATACTGATCACGTTGTTTGTCAACCAGTACAATACCAAGCCTGATGGGAATGACGCAAAGAATACTGTGAAAATCACCGGCATCAACATCATGATTTTTGCTTGTGTTGGATCAGCTGACGTTGGGCTGATTTTTTGCTGCACAAACATCGAGATCCCCATCAAAATCGGTAGGATAAAATACGGATCTTTTGATGCCAAGTCATGAATCCAGAAAATAAATGGTGCTTGACGCAGCTGCACACTTTCCAACAATACCCAGTAAAGCGCGATAAATACAGGGATCTGAATCAAGATAGGTAAACAACCACTGGCAGGATTTACCTTTTCTTCTTTATACATCTCCATCATCTTGCGCCCAAGCTTCTGACGATCACCCTTGTAAAGCTCTTGCAGTTTCTTCATACGCGGTTGTAATATACGCATTTTTGCCATTGATTTATAGCTTTTGGCAGACAATGGGTAAAATAACAATTTAATTAAAACAGTGACCAAGATAATTGATAATCCCCAGTTGGCAACAACACCATGAATAATCGTCATCAACCAAAATATAATCACTGAGATAAATGACAACATGCCATAATCAACCAATTTATCTAAACCATCTGGCTTATTGGCACCGAAGTCTTTAACAATCGCTTCAAGATTCTTGGTAATCGTGGGTCCTGTATAAAGGATATTGGTATTCTCAATGCTTTGATCAGTATTTAATACAACAGGTTGCGTCTTAACCCCTGATTGATAGGTATTATCAGCAAGCTTATTGGCGTAAACGCTAAAGCTTGCGCCTGGATTATTTGGCACCCAAAGGCTCACAAAATAATGCTGAATCATCGCCGCCCAACCTTTATTGGTCGAGACATCGACTTTTTCACTGGATTTAGCCAAATCTGCAAATGATTCTTTTTGGAAGGTGCGTTGCGATGAGGACAAGCCAACACCTTGGAAAGAATAAGAATGCGCATCTAAAATACTAAAGCTATGACTCTCAGGCTTCACTTGACGCGTAATTTCATTGTCAAAGCTGACACTTAATGGCGCTTTGGTGGTGTTTTTAACACTTTGCTTAAGTGTGATTTCATAGGTAGCATCGTTAATAATATACTGACGTGTAACATCTAAGCCTTGAACGCTTGCTTTCAAAGTCACGATCGTTTGATCATCTTTCTTAGCTGTATGCTCTTGACCAAAAACAATACTTTGTGGCTGACCGTTAATGTAAATAACACTTTGCGCAATGTATTTGCTACCCGCTGTATTATTTAACATCGGCATCGGGTTTTTATCCGTTAAGCTCACGTTATAATCTTTCAATGCAGCATTAATAATCGCACCATTTAATGGGCTAATTTGCAGATCACTAAACACCGCTGTATTTAATGTAATAGGCTTTAGATCTGTTTTATTAAAATTTTGCTTAGTGACATCTGTCGTTATACTTTGCTCAGCTGCGTTATTTGCATCAATATCATTGTTATCTTTTTGCATTGCAGTTGTCTGTGCTGGCGTATCAACTTTCGCTGGTTGCTTAGGCGCATACATTTCCTCCCAGCGCGCCATCAACGACATAAAAATCACGACAATAAGCGCGATCAAAAATATTCTCACGTAGTTTGACTTCATTATACTTAACCTTTTTACCCTTTTTTAACCTTTTCTTTCGTTGGCACTGGATCGTAACCGCCTTTGCAAGCTGGGTGGCATTTTAGCAGTCTTTTTGTCATTAGCCAAAGCCCAAACACTAAACCATGCAATTTAATTGCTTCTAGCGCATATTGTGAACAAGTTGGATAGAAACGACAGCGAGGCCCAAGATATGGACTAATCGCTATTTGATAGAAACGAATGAGAACAATAAAAGGAAACGCAACAATTAAGCATATTTTGCGAGAAATTCGTTGATAGAGTGCCACAATTCCTCCTTTGTCGCGCGTGCGGCATTGTGATTTGTAACAACGATCAACATCGTCTTTTCAAACAATGCCTTATGCTGGCGAAACATCTCTTTATTTAAGCGGCGACACAGATTGCGTTGCACGGCTCTTTTAACTTTTTTTTTGCCCGTGATAACACCGACACCTGAGTGCAGACCTTCACCTTTAGCAATCAAATAAGAAAAGTGTTTGGTATGAACTTTTTGACAGATACGCGAAAAGCCAAGTGAAAAACCCTTGGCATCTAAGATAAATTCTTTGGCTAAGCTATTAAGCTGCAAGCTTATGTCTGCCCTTAGCACGTCTGTTACGAATCACTTTCTGACCGCTTAGCGTCTTCATGCGTGCGCGGAAACCGTGAGTTCTTTTTCTTTTTAAGTTACTTGGTTGAAACGTTCTTTTCATCGTATTATCCTCAGTTTGTATTTGTATTTATAAAATTTACTGCACATCTGCCAAATTCATGCAAGGCGCAGATTTTACGCCAAAAATAAATTTCGGTCAATTAAAATACCCCAGCAATTTCAACCGCGCATTCTAGCGCAAAATATAGGCGCTGTCGACAACTATCTAAATGACTTATGTGCGCGGTAGCGTCACACCCGTTTGGCCTTGATATTTACCGCCACGATCTTTATAAGATGTCTCGCATACTTCATCAGATTGATAAAACAGCATCTGAGCAACCCCTTCATTGGCATAAATCTTAGCAGGCAATGGTGTTGTATTAGAAAATTCAAGCGTCACATGCCCTTCCCACTCCGGTTCTAACGGTGTGACATTGACAATAATCCCACAGCGCGCATACGTTGATTTACCTAAACACACGACCAATGTATCACGTGGAATTTTAAAGTATTCAACCGTGCGTGCTAACGCAAATGAGTTTGGGGGAATAATACAAACATCACCGACAAAATCAACAAAGTTGTTATGATCAAAATCTTTAGGATCAACAATCGTGGAGTTAATATTGGTAAAAATCTTAAACTCATTGGCACATCTCACATCATAGCCATAACTTGAAGTCCCAAATGACACGATTTTACCGTGTTCATTATGGCGCACTTGTCCGGCTTCAAATGGGGCAATCATGTCTTGCTCCATTGCCATTTTTTTAATCCACTTATCTGATTTTATTGACACTTTTTACTCCTTACTTATTTTCACTATTTTCATTATTTCCACTAAACTCAACTTTAACACCCGGCATATTGATCATCATCGCCTTTGGCAATGTCGCAATATTAGCCGCAAGTTTTAATGCAATTCGCTCATAAACTTTGGCAATTTTGTTATCTTTATTTGCTGTTGGCCGTCCCTTATCAGCATCTTCTCTAATAGATATATCCAATGGCAAGGCACCTAAAAATGGTAGATCAAACTGTGAGGCCAATGACTCAGCACCATGCGCGCCAAAGATCGCTGACTCGGTACCACAATTTTGACAAATATGCACACTCATATTCTCGACAATACCTGCGACATGAATACCAAGCTTATTAAACATCGCAATCGCGCGTTTGGCGTCGATTAAAGACAAATCTTGCGGTGTTGTTACTGTGACTGCTGCCGTTAATGGAATCTTCTTCGTCATCGTTAATTGAATATCACCTGTCCCTGGCGGCAAATCAATCAACAAATAATCAAGCTCGCCCCAGTTAGTATCATTTAACAGCTGCATTAAAGCACCTGATACCATAGGACCGCGCCAAATAATTGCTGAATTCTGATCGATTAAATTACCCACTGAGATCATCTTAACGCCATGGCGCAATAGTGGCTCGATTTTCTTTTTGTCATTGGTCTTGGGATTATCAAAGCTACCCATAATGAGCGGTTGACTTGGTCCATAAATATCCGCATCTAAAATACCAACCTTGGCACCCATTTTTTGCAATGAGATCGCAAGATTTGCCGTTGTCGTGGATTTACCCACACCGCCTTTGCCTGAAGCAATCGCAATAATATTTTTAATGCCTTTAATCGGCTTTAAACCAAGCTGTACTTTATGCGTAGTCACATCACATAGCACACTAAACTCAAAAGCCTGTGTAATATTCTGAGCATATAAATAATCACTTAACTGCGCAATCACACGATCTATTTGGCTGGAACTGAGAAAAAAACCGAGATGCAGCGAAATAGTAGCAACACCGTCTTGTTCAATGATTTGCAAGTTGCGTAGAAAATTCTCAGCAGGCAGGTCTAAAATGGTTTGACTGTAAGCTTGTAGGCTTTGTTTTAACATAAAAAGTAATTGATGATTTCAAAGATCTAGACAGTCTATACCCATCGAAAACCAATTTACAGAATTTTTTGCTTTGCATTTCGCGTGCTTTTAATTAGTTAAATTTTGACAATAGTCCTAGCTATTGCCTACGGAGGATCCAACTAATTAAAATCAACACAAACTACTTCACAACTAACACCGCAAAATGATTCACGATGGGTATAGCATTACGACAATTTATAGTCTACATTCTTTCAGGCACTTCTATCCCAAGCAGCCCTAGAACAAAAACCAACTGTTTTAAAGTTAACTGACACAAAGCGATTCTTGCCTCTTTCAATGCATGATTTTCTTCATTGGCAATCGGTGATTCAGCATAGAATTTATTAAACTGTACAGCGACTTGATAAGCGTATTCACACAAATGGTGTGGCTCACATTTATCATACGTTTTATGTAAGACTTGCGGTAATTCGGTTAATTTTAACTGTAAATTACGCTCAGCATCATTACTTGCCTTAGCAATATCAGCACTGACATTTTCCAAATTGCGACCAAGCTTACGCAAAATCGATTTAATGCGCACGGCTGAATACAGCAAATATGGACCCGTTTTGCCCTCATATTGCGAGAACTTATCCAGATCAAAAATATAATCCGACGTATAAACATTTGCCAAATCAGCAAACTTAACCGTAGCCAATGCCACTTTCTCAATGATATCCGCCTTTTCAGCTTCAGTTAAACCCTCTTGCTCACGCAAACTGGCACGTGCTTTTGCTTCATCGATCAAGGTACTTAAACGCATCACTCCACCTGAGCGTGTTTTAAATGGTTTGCCATCTTTGCCATTTAGCGTACCAAAGCCAATATGCACAAGCTCAGTCTCTGGTGCAATGCTTGATTTCTTAGCTGCTGCGAATACTTGTTTAAAATGCAAGCTTTGACGTTTATCAACCACATAAATAATTTTTTGCGCCTGATAGTCTTCAACACGCTCTAAAATCGTTGCCAAATCCGTTGTACCATACATTACCGCGCCATCGGACTTCACCAAAATCAATGGTGGCGTTTTGTCATCTTCATTTTCAGCAACAGGAATAATAATCGCACCTTGGCTGTTTTCAGCAACTTTTTGCTCTAAACAATCAGCAACCATGTGATCAATGATTGGTTGAACATCACTCTCACCTTTCCATAAATCAAAATAAATTCCAAGATCGCCATAATCTTTTTTAAGCTCAGCAATCGATACATCAACGAAGTGCTGCCACAGCGCACGATAACCACGACGCCCTTTTTGCAGTTCAGCTGTTGCTAAACGTGCTTTTTCCATCTCATTAGCATCTTCTTTGCAACGTCCTGAAGCCCGTGGATAAATCTCAGATAATGCATCCACCGTCACAGGCGATTCTTTAGGATATTCTCCAGTGTGATGCTCATCAAAATACGGCAAATCAGGATGCATTTTGCGAATTTCTTCGATCAACATCCCCATTTGTGTGCCCCAATCCCCTAAATGGACATCACTTAACACCTCATCACCATAAAAGCGATAAACGCGCTGTAAACAATCTCCAATTAACGGTGAGCGAATATGCCCAACATGCAATGGCTTAGCGACATTAGGACCACCAAAATCCATCATTACCTTTAATGGCTTAGTCGTTTTAGGGCAACCTAGACGTGAATCTTTAAGTATGCTATTTGACCATCTCGCCAAAAAATCATCACTTAAGGTGATATTAATAAACCCAGGCATCACTGCATTTACATCACTAAAAACCTTATCACTTTGCACTTGTGTGACAATATCATTAGCAATTTGAATCGGTGCTTTCTTAAGAACTTTAGCCAAAGGCATCGCGCCATTACATTGAAATTGTCCAAGCTCAGACCGTGCTGATAATTGCACTTTGGCAAAACGACTATCAAAACCTAAAACATCAAAGGCTTGTACAAATAAATCGGTTAAGTAATTCTCTAAAATAGCAGTGTGATTCGCCGTGACTGTCATTATCTAAAACTCATTATGATAATTTTGAAAGCTCAATTATATACCCACAGGCAGTTATTTTACAGATTTTCTTGTACTGCTTTTTCAATTGT
>JAQCCA010000112.1 GCA_027621155.1 Pseudomonadota bacterium
TCATTTTTTCTAGTGTCATATCCATCAATCAAATTACGCCATATTTATTGGCAAATGAAAACATTAAATCGAGAAAAATTGCCAAAAATTACGATTTATCAAAATCTAACCTGCTGGGTAGTTACGAAATAAAGAACAATTAAGAACAAGGCAACCTTGACAAAATAAGGTTGCTTACTATTCAAACAAAATAATTACTGCGCCTTTAAAGGAACAGGAATACTTGCTTCAACACGCTGGTTGATTGACTGATTAGCCTTTGTTGTGTTTGGTACTAATGGGCGTGTATAACCATAACCAACCACTTCGATATTGCTTGCGTCAACACCTTTAGAAATCATGTATGATTTAACCGCTTGCGCACGGTTAACTGATAACTGCTGGTTGTACTGTGCAAATGCTGGACCTTTTTTACCTTGTGAAGCAAAGCCTTGTAATACCACTTTCTTGATATCATACTCGTTCATAAAGTTGATTAGGTTGCCAATTGCCGCTTTAGCTTTTGCATTCAATGCATAGCTGCTATAGGCAAACTTAGCATCTAAATGCATTGTTACTTTATCGCCATCAACCGTGTAGCAACCGATAGACTCACGTGTCATTTCAGAAGTACCTGCTTGGCATTCCATCACATTTTTTGGTAATGCATAAGCTGCATGATACTCATCTTCACGTGCTTGTTGATCTGCTGCCACAGGACCCATAGCGCCATAAGCAGATGTATTATTCGCACCACCGAAGTACAAGCCAAGACCAACAGTAATCATGCTACCATTTGGTGTCTTAGAACCAAATGATTGTAGATAACGATAATCAGCTGAAATATAAGCATTCGGCGCAAAGTCATATTTAACACCAAGACCCGCATCAAGACCAAATGAATTCGTTGTTAAACTCATGTAACCACCACCGATCGCAACATACGGTGTAAATTTCGTGTTATTAGCGAAATTCCAGATACCTTCCGCTAAAACAGTTTTTTGGTTGTTGCCCATGTAGCTCACACTTGCTTGTGCTGCAAGATTTTTGTTAAAGCCATAACCAACCGTGCCTGATACAGCAGGACCACTTTGAGAATAGCTATGATTGATATAACCACCTAAGCCAAACTGTCCATATAATTGGTTGCTATGATCATTCGCTGCGAAAGCTGCAGAGCACAAGCCTGCTGCTAATAAGCCAACAATGATTTTCTTCTTCATGTTTTTTCCTCATTTTTTTGGTTATAAAAATAATTTATCCGTTAACAGGACATTGCGTAAGTTTCTTAATATCGGAAACCAATCCTTTTAATCAACCTCGCCCAGTATAGTTAACTTTTCAGCAGACGTGGAGAGTTATCAGCGCTTTTTCAGAGAAAAAATTTAAATTTTATTGTTTATAGCAAGCATCTACGATTAAATAACCACAACTTATGAAATAAAATAAGCAATAGGGAAAGCTTCATGCTGGAAATCTCCACAAAAGTTCAAACATTACGTCAATTAATGCAGCAAAAACAATATGATTTTTATCTTGCACCATCAACAGACGCACATAATAACGAGTATTTACCTAAAGCTTGGCAACGCCGCCCGTGGATAAGCGAATTTGATGGCAGTGCTGGCGAGGCATTAATTGGTCAAAATAATGCCCTTCTTTGGACAGATGGACGTTATTTCTTGCAAGCTGAAGCGCAGCTTGATCACAATATCTATAGCTTACAAAAACAACAAGGTTTTGTTTCCGAGTTAGAAAACTGGCTAAGAGATAATGCCTATGGCAAAACCATTGCTATTGACCCAACCACCGTATCGATTAAACGCGCTGAACATCTTGAGGAGCTTATGCACTCACTTGAAGGTAAATGCATTTTTGATCAAGATAATTTAATCGATCAAGCACGTACCACGCTTAATGATCAAAGCGCATTACCACATGCTGCTGCCTTTTTACAAAAAGATCATTTCAGTGGCAAAGATACCACGACGAAGCTTAAAGAAATGCGCACACTAATGCGCAAGAATAACGTGGATGCATTAATTGTTAGCATGCTTGATGAAATTGCGTGGTTACTCAACATTCGCGGTAATGATATTAACTTTAACCCTTTAGTGATTAGCTATGTGATCCTTTATAAAGATCGTTGTGAATTTTTTGTTGATGCTTCTAAATTAAGTGATGAGATTAAAAACACACTGTATACTCAAGGAGTTAGCATCGTGAGTTATGATGCGTTTTACCCGCAATTATCAAAGCTTCAAGGTAAAATCTGGATTGACCCTAATACGGCAAATTATGCGATCCTACAAAACTTAAATATCGACTGTAGCGATCATTTCGCGCCATCACCTATCACACTAGCCAAAGCGTGCAAAAACATGACTGAAATTGATGGTAGTAAGTATGCGCACAAAAAAGATGCTATCGCGATGATCGAATTTATTCACTGGCTTGAAAATCATTGGCATGAAGGTGTTGATGAGCTTAAAGCGCAAGATATGCTATTGAAATTCCGCCAAAAACAACCTAACTTCAAAGGGGCAAGCTTTAATACTATTAGCGGCTTTGCCTCAAATGGCGCGATTATTCATTACCGTTCATCTGCAAAGACCTCGAAAGTCATTGATAACAGCAGTCTTTACTTACTAGACTCAGGTGGGCAGTATTTGGAAGGTACCACAGATATCACGCGTGTATTTCATCTGGGCAACCCAAGCTCAGAGCATAAATACTATTACACTTTAGTGCTTAAAGGGCATCTGGCGATTCAAAATGCAAGCTTTCCCAAGGGCACACGTGGCGAGCAACTAGATACACTAGCTCGTCAACCATTATGGCAACAACAGTTAAACTATGCTCATGGCACAGGTCACGGCGTTGGTAGCTTCCTATGTGTGCATGAAGGACCACAGCGTATTTCTCCGGCCTTTAGCAATCAATCACTTGAGTCTGGCATGATTGTGAGTAATGAACCAGGGGTTTATTTCCCTCATCAGTTTGGTATTCGCATCGAGAACTTATGCTTTGTTAAACCAATGCGCGAGCAGGCGCACCATGATTTTGGCGATTTTTATTGCTTTGAAGATCTAACGCTTGTGCCTTATGCGCGTAATTTAATCGACACTGCACTTTTAACTAATGATGAAATCAAACAGATTAACAGTTACCACTTACGTGTCGAAAAAGAAATACTACCAATGATTAGTGATGAGAACATCAAAGCATGGTTGATTGCACAAACTAAAGCATTATAATTTTGTCAGCTTTGCCATAGTGGCAAGCAACACCTTTTTGCCACCTCCCGCTTGAAAGTCAATGTGATAGCAAAGGTCATCATTCTGCCCTTCGGTTTTTAGAACCACGCCTATGCCAAACTTTGGATGCACAACACAATCGCCTGCTTTAAATGCATTGCTATTTGCACTTTGAATTTTCATAAACTCAAAAGGCGACATGCCAAAACTTGCTTTCTTAGCTTTTGGCGATGGTGTTTTTTTCACTTGCTGGCGCACATATTGAATATACTCATCCGGAATCTCATCTAAAAATCGCGACTTAATCTGATAATTAACATCCCCATATTGATGCCGCACTTTACTAAAACTCAAGGTGAGATAACGCATTGCCCGCGTGATACCAACATAACAAAGGCGTCTTTCTTCAGCCAATTTCTCACGCACTTCAATCGAGCGCGATGATGGAAATAAGCCATCTTCAAGCCCTGTCATAAACACATAAGGAAACTCAAGCCCTTTTGCAGTATGCAAAGTCATCAATTGCACCGCATCCATATTATCCTCGGCTTGCATCTCCCCTGACTCAAGCACAGCAAAGCTTAAGAACTCAACCAGCAAATCCTCATCAGCAACATCCTCAACAGGCGGAATAAACTCATTGGCGGCATTAACTAACTCTTTTAAGTTTTCATGCTTTTGTTGTGCTTTCTCAGCTTTTGACTCCTGATACATCAGCATTAAACCACTGGCATCAAGTACATGACGCATTAACTGCCCTAAAGTCAATGCATCTTTCAACGAAGACATATCCTCAATCAAATCAATAAATCGCTGAAGTGCTTGAGAGGCACGACTACTAAACGCTTTTATTTCAATCATCTGTAATGTCGCATGCCATAACGATAAATCATGTTCTCCGGCATATTCGCGGATACTCTCTAAGGTTTTATTACCAATGCCACGCGTTGGTAGATTAATCACCCGCTCAAAAGCTAAGTTATCGGCGCGTAGTGCAATCAAACGCATGTAAGCCAATGCATCTTTGATTTCCGCGCGATCAAAAAAGCGTAAGCCTCCATAAATGCGATAAGACAACCCGCGCTTAAGTAATGCTTCTTCAATCACACGTGATTGTGCATTAGAGCGATACAATATAGCAATATCAGATAACGAAATAGATTGATTATAATGCAAATCATCAATTTTATCGGCAATATAATCCGCTTCATCACGCTCATTAAACGCCTCATAAAGCGCTATTGGCTCACCCTTTTCAGCTTCAGACCACAGCATTTTGCCCATGCGTTTGCTGTTATTGGCAATCACCGCATTAGCCGCATCTAAAATCAGCTGTGTTGAGCGATAATTCTGCTCCAAACGCACGACTTTTACGGGGGACAAATCCGCCAAGTAATGTTCGATATTTTCAACCTTAGCACCACGCCAACCATAAATAGATTGATCATCATCACCCACCGCCATAAAGGCGTTATTCTCTGATTTTAAACACATCAACCATTTATATTGCACACTATTAGTATCTTGAAACTCATCAACCAATACATATTGAAAGCGCTTTTGATAATAGCTGCGAAGCACTTCATTGTGTTTGAACAACTCATAAGCGTATAGTAGCAAATCAGCAAAATCTAACGCATTATCTGCCTTTAAACGTGCCTCATAAGCTTGATAGATTTTAACCACCTCACTATCAAATTCGGCTGTTGGCAGATCAATCGCGCGCACTCCTTCATCTTTTTTGCCATTAATAAAGCCTTGAAAATACTTGGGTGGGTAATATTTCTCATCCAAATTTAAACTTTGAATGACTTTCTTAACGACTTGTAATTGATCGTCTTGATCGAGCACTTTAAAGCGTCGATCAAAACCGATCTCTTGTGCGTGTTGACGCAATAATCTATGTGCTATGCCGTGAAATGTGCCAATCCACATGCCAACCGTTGAAAAGCCCAAAAGCTCCTCAACCCTACCGCGCATCTCGCGTGCTGCTTTATTGGTAAAGGTCACTGCCAATATATTCAAGGGTGAAACATTTTTTTCCTGGCACAAGTAGGCAATGCGATGCGTTAACACACGCGTCTTACCACTGCCTGCTCCAGCTAAAACCAATGCGTTTTCATTTGCTAAAAGCACGGCTTCTTGCTGTGCTTTATTCAGCGTTTTGATCATATCTAACATCACGGTCATCACATTAAGCGCCATGGTAATGATGTTTTTCGACAATAATCGTACGTGGCTGATAGGCAATTACCAAAATCAAGCAGATCAACCAAACAATAAACGTAAAGCCAAATAATAAGTTAACAATAAAGATGATAATCGCACTTGGATGCTGCTTTTTAAAAGCGATATAGCTTGGTAAAAAGTAAAGCATCAACAGCAATACGCCAAGTAACACGAGCATTGAGAACGGAAAAAATACCAATACAGCGACAACGACTGCAATAACAAACAGCAAATTAAGCAAAACACGCATAAGCACATCCTGAGGTTTAGTTTTAACTGGCAAAATCATAACAAAGATTGCTTATGAAAACCAAAGCAATCGTATTTTTATCTGCTTATTACTGTCTTTTTGGTTTAGATTTTATTGAATATTTGCTGATTAAAATCGTAAGCTACTTGTTCGGTATCTGCCAATTGTAAGTAAGGATTGCCACTTAGGATATTATCCAATAGCAATTGCTCATGATCTGTTAACTCTTCCGTTAAATGAAAATAAGCCAAACGTTGCAGCCTTGAGCTTAATTGCAGCGGGTTATGTCCATACTGACACAATAGTGCATGATAATCTTCAGCCTGTTCAATATATAACACACATTCATCATAAGTTACAAAATCTACCTCAACAGAAGTCGTACGCCCAATGATATTGTGCTTGCTACTGAGCATATCCTGATAAGCGCCAACAAACATAAAGGCAAGATCATTAATCTCAGTGCATGGCAAATTAACATAGTCATCACCCTCTTTGTCTTTAAACACACCATCAGCATCACATGAGATATCAAATAACTGGCAGTCGATGCTTTCTTCTTCTGAGTAATGTGTTACTGGTAATAATGGGAAATGTTGTCCAATCCCCCAATGATC
Organism: Pseudomonadota bacterium; assembly: GCA_027621155.1. Lineage (GTDB taxonomy): Bacteria > Pseudomonadota > Gammaproteobacteria > Francisellales > Francisellaceae > Caedibacter. Next base: position 6,333 of record JAQCCA010000112.1, read on the forward strand.
TGGTAAAGACTGAAATAACGAGAAATTAAGCCATAATTTTTGTGCATTTTGATCGCCTAAATAGCTGACACTTGAGCTGTCAACCAAGTCTGCTAAATCGATTTCACCATTTAACCACCCTGCTTGTAAAGCCTCATCATAGCTTGTTTGAGTAACAATTTCATCTTCTGCTTTTTGATAAAGAGGTGAAACGATTAACACACTTGACATCGCCGTCACAGCTCTGCCTGACTCAGTAATAATGCTTGGGTGTGGCAGTTGGAAAAGATCGACAAAATAGCTGAATGTTCTAACAATGGTTTCAGCATAATATGGCAATTGAAAACGCGGGTTTTGGGTATCTTCATAATCAATACCTAAGCCACCACCTAAATCAATCATTGTCAGATTTTTACAATCATTTAATAGATTGCCATATAAGCAAACCATCATATTAATATGCTTCTCAACCTGACTTAACTGCTTAAGCTGTGAACCGATATGTCCATGCAGCAATACCACTTTATCACTCAAATTAAGCGCTTTTAGCTCATTATTAACAAAATGAATGTCTTTTAAGCTAAGACCAAACTTAACACTATGCAAATCCTCATGAAATGGCTTTGTGCGATAGCCTAATTTGAAGTAAATCGCCGATTCATAACTAAGTGATTTAACAACTGCTAATTCATCAACATTTTCGAGCACCATAATGACCGTGTAACCTAGCTTGGCAGCTAAGTTGGCAAGTTCGTAAAACGCCTTGTCTTTAAAGCCGTTGCAAATGATATTATTTTCCTTTGCAGCAAGTGCTAAAACGCTTAGCAACTCAGACTTACTGCCCACTTCAAAGTTAAAAGGTAAATCATATTTATAAGCGCACTCTTTTAAGGTTTCCATTACCGCAGCATTAGGATTTACTTTGATCGGATACGCTAATTGATAAGCACCTTGATAACGGTAATTTTCCATTGCTTTAGCAAAACTTTGGTAGAGGTTTAACATCCTATCTTCAGTGATGTGTTTAAAGTTTAGTACACAAGGCTTACTGCCGCCTTTTTGTAGCACTTTGTCAATGATCTCGGTGAGTGGTTTCGATTGTGTGAAACTCTGACCATAATGAACACATAACTGATTGTTTTTATCATAACTGAAGTAGGGTTGAAATGTGTTACGTGTGTTAAATGAATTGATATTATGCATAGAACCTCTCCTATAGTTTGTAAAGCGCACCTTAAGCTATTTAACTCATGTGCGCTCTATTC
>JAQCCA010000113.1 GCA_027621155.1 Pseudomonadota bacterium
TGAGCCTCAAAACTATCAGTTGGGTTACCATAATTTTGAAGAAGGCAATTGTCCTCTTGCTTATCAGCAGCTTTTGCCTTTTGCGCGAAGTGCAGATACCAATGCCACACTAGTGATTGGCTATATGTATGAGTTTGGCTGTGGAGTTGCCAAAGATATGAAAACAGCTAGTCTTTGGTATTATATTGGCGTACAGCGTAATGCTTATAATAAATCACCGATGCTGCGTGGTTTGCATGCATATAATAGTGGTGATTATGCAATGGCAGCTGAGTGGTTTCGTATGGCCAGTGAGCTTAATGTCATCAGAGCATAACGAAGATGCAAGCAGATCTCTCATTGCTCTCATGGTCAGATGTTTTAGCTGATTATAAAAAAAGCACTGAATTTAAAAAAACGTTGGCTTTTGTTGATAATGCGCGACAACAAGGAAAACAAATTTTTCCGCAAAAGGAAGATATCTTTAATGCATTTAAATTGTGTTCATTTGAATCGCTAAAAGTTGTTATTCTCGGACAAGATCCTTATCACAATATCAATCAAGCTCATGGTTTGGCATTCTCAGTACAGGCTGGTGTTAAGCTGCCGCCGTCGCTTATGAATATTTATAAAGAATTGCACAATGATTTGAATGTCAATATTCCGAAAACAGGCGATTTAAGTGCTTGGGCAAAGCAGGGCGTGTTCTTACTCAATACTGTTTTAACGGTAGAGGCGCATCAAGCACATTCGCATGCTAATAAAGGTTGGGAGCAATTTACCGATCATGTAATTTGTCAGATTAGTCAGCATAAAAGCCATGTTGTTTTTTTATTGTGGGGTGCGCCTGCGCAAAAAAAAGCACAGTTAATCGATCACAATAAGCATTGTATTTTGAGATCGCCACATCCATCACCCTTGTCAGCGCATCGTGGTTTTTTTGGCTCGAAACACTTCTCACAAACAAATAATTATTTAATAGCACATGATTTATTGCCAATTGATTGGAAAGTGTGACGCAAGTGGTTAAGCTCAAAAACAATTTATGGTAGACTAACGCGCATATTACAAATTGTTATAAATGAAGCTTTATCAATATGGCACTATTAACTGTATTAAAATATCCGCATCCCTTTCTAAAACAAAAGGCAGATCCTGTCGCTATTGATGCGATTAATGATGCGTTACGTCAAACAATTGCTGATATGTTTGAAACGATGTATGTCGAGCATGGCGGTGGCTTAGCTGCCACGCAAGTGGGACTTAATATGCGCTTATTTATTATGGATGGCTCTGAGAATAAAGATCAAAAAATCGTTGCGATTAACCCTGAAATCATCGAACGCAAGGGTGAAATTGATGATGAGGAAGGATGCTTATCCTTTCCTGGCGTCTCAGCTAAGGTTAAACGCGCCGAGTGGGTCAAAATGCGCGCTTTAAACGAGTTTGGTGAAGCATATGTAATGGAATGCGACGGCTATCATGGGCGTTGCATTCAACACGAGATTGATCACTTAGATGGAATTACTTACTTTGATCACTTATCGGCACTTAAGCGCAAGATGATTGAGAAGAAGTATAAAAAATTGATGCAGGAAAATGCTGAAGGTTAAATTGCATAGATATATTTATTAAGTACTCATTACCTGATTGACTGTTCTCGCCACTTTTAAAGTTCACTATTTTTGCTTAACTTAAATCTCTTAAAATCTGGAGTTACGCACTTTAGCAAAAACTATGATTTTATAAACACCCCGTCAGCCTGCGGCTGCCACCCCTCTTGTAAAGAGGGGAATTAGGCAGCGTTGATTTTATATTCCCCTCTTTGCAAGAGGGGTGCCGAGCTTGCGAGGCGGGGTGTTGAAATAGAAAAAGTCCGTAACCCCAGTTAAAATATTTCAAACTATTTCATTGACCTTAACCCTAAGGTTAATCTTATATTGACTATACTAAACGAAAGATAATCATCTGGAGATGTTATGAATATTGGTGAGCTTTCGCAGCAATTAGGCATTACAACGGTCACTTTAAGGCATTATGAAAAGATTGGTTTATTAAAGCCCAAGCGCAGTGCTAGTGGTTACCGACAATATGATCAATCGATCATTGATAAGATCCGGTTTATTGAAAATGCCAAGTATATTGGCTTTAGTTTGGCAGAAATTTCTGAGCTATTTGCGATTGAGGATAAAAATCTATCAAGTGCAGAGATTAAGAAAAAAATTTGGCAAAAACTAGAAGATGTTAATGAGAAAATTGCACTACTAACACAGTTAAAGCGGCATCTTACAAAGCTTGAGCAGTCTTGTGACGGCAAAGCAGAAAGCAAAGACTGCCCGATTTTGAAAGACCTTTATCAAAATCAAAAAAATGGAAACAAGCTGCAAGGAGCAATAAGAAGTAAAAAGGAGCAAAGTAATGATGAATAATGCAAAAATTAATCAGTATGAGTTTGCATTGAAAAATGTCTCATGCGTGAGTTGTGTTGGCAAGATTGAATCAGCGCTTATTAAAATACCCGAAATCACAGAAGGGCGCGTTAATTTTGCCGATAGAACCCTTCACGTTGAAACTAGTCTTAAAGCAGTAGATATTATTCAATGCTTAAAGCAATTAGGTTATATTGCTGAAGAAATCACCGAAGACTCAGAAAAAAACACATTGGCTGAAAAATCTAAGCTGTGGCAGAAAGTAATTATTCCTGGTGTTTTTGGCTTATTTTTAATGTTTTATGGTATGAGTGCGTGGGCACCAGTGATTATGCCGCATAGTATTAATATATTTTGGCTTATTATGTCAGTGCTTACGCTTGTTATTATGGTTGCATCAGCAGCACATTTATATAAATCAGCCTATAAAGCCTTTTTACAGCATCATGCAACAATGGATACACTGATTAGCTTAGGCACGATAGCCGCGTGGATTTATTCAATGATTGTAATTATGGTGCCAGAGGTGATTCCTGAAAATGCCAGACATAATTATCTTGAGGCAGGACTTATTATCATAGCACTAGTCAATCTTGATGCTTGGTTAGAACAAAAGGCACGAGGTAAAACCTCAGAAGCCATTAAACAACTTATTGGTTTGCAACCAAAGTTTGCCTATCGTATTAATGCTGATGGGCAAGAGGAGAAGGTTGCTATCGATCAATTGAGACTGGGTGATGTGATTCGTGTTAAGCCTGGATCTAAAATTGCACTAGATGGTGAGATTGTCGAGGGTAGCTCTTATGTTGATGAATCAATGTTAACTGGTGAGCCCGTAGCCGTTGCAAAGTCAATGTCAGATAAAGTATTCTCAGGTACTCTCAATAAAACAGGTAGTTTTAACTATCGTGTGACTAAACTGACTAAAGATACGATACTTTCGCAAATCATTGCATTGGTGAAACAAGCGCAAAATACCAAGCCATCGATTGCGCGCTTTGCCGATACGGTATCAGGCTATTTTGTCCCTTTTGTTATATTATGTGCGATTGCAGCAGCACTTGTTTGGTTTAATTTAGGATTTGGCATTGGTTTTGTGCTTGTCACAGGTATTACAGTGCTTGTGATTGCCTGTCCATGCGCACTAGGCTTGGCAACGCCGATTTCAATTATTGTGGGTATGGGCAAGGCCGCACAACTAGGCATTTTAATCAAAAATGGTGAAGCCTTACAAACTGCGAGTAAAATAACACACGTGGTGCTTGATAAAACCGGTACGATTACGAAAGGGCAACCTGAGGTTATAAGTGTAGTTTGTGTTGATGGTATTAATGAACAAGATTTATTAAAAATAGCGGCGAGTGTAGAGGCACATTCTGAGCATCCATTGGCTGAGGCAATTGTCAAAAAAGTGTTAAACTCAGCAGAGCTATTACCCGTTCATAATTTCCAGAGTCATACGGGGCTTGGTGTGACCGGAGAGGTCAATAATGAGCCTGTTATTATTGGTAATCATAAAATGATGGCAAACCATGGACTTGAAAATCTCAAGCTAGAAGCACTTGCTACAACTAAAAGCCATGAGGGTCAAACGGTCATGTATGTGGCAATTAACAAGGTCTTAAGTGGCATTATTGCTGTTGCTGATCCTGTTAAAGAACATGCCAAAAAAGCTATTGATACATTTAAACGCAATAACATCCAAATTACGATGATCACAGGTGATAATAAACAAACTGCACAAGCAATTGCCAAAACGCTTGGTATAGATAATGTCTTAGCCGAAAGTATGCCTGAGGATAAACTGACGCATATCAAAGCCTTACAACAGAAAAATGAAACGGTTGCTATGGTTGGCGATGGGATTAATGACGCGCCTGCATTAGCACAAGCAGATGTGGGTTTTGCGATTGGTAATGGCACGGATATTGCGATAGAAAGTGCAGATATTACTTTGATGCGCAGCTCACTTATGAATGTTGTTGATGCTATTTTAGTTTGACGCGCTACAATGAAGAATATCAAGCAAAATCTATTTGGTGCTTTTATCTACAATGGCTTGGGGATTCCAGTAGCTGCAGGGGTGTTATTCCCTGTTTTTGGTGTGCTTTTAAGTCCGATGATTGCAGCAGCTGCAATGGCTGCATCATCACTCACGGTTGTTACTAATGCAAATCGCTTACGGTTTTTTAAGGTTAAACATGTTAACCAATTTAAAGGAGAAGTAGTATGATTACGGTTATTGTGAATGTTCTATTAATCATTACTGCCATTTTTGTAGTGTATTGGTTTTGGCTGTCATAAGCTCCCCACGGGAGTATATCACTTTAATTGTCAGGAATATGTATCAAGGCACAGTCGTTGTAGCGTAGTTAATAGTAGGGTATTTGGAGGCGGATAAATGCAGGAAGAAATTACAAAAAATAAGCATGTAAAACTTAAAAATCTGGGGCTGATTGTTTTAGGCGGTGTGATTGGTTTTGCTATTTTTTATGCATTACCTTTAGGTCAAAGTAAGCAAAGCAATAAAGACAATGTGGATCAAAAAGCTAAAAAACCACTGTATTGGGTGGCTCCCATGGATCCAAACTACAAAAGGGATCAGCCTGGAAAATCGCCGATGGGTATGGATTTAGTTCCTGTTTATGCTGAGTCATCTACAGCAAGTGGCGTGAAAATTTCACCTGAAGTGATGAATAATATTGGTGTGCAAGTTGAACCCGTGAAATACCGAAGCTTGCGTATTAATATTGATGCATTAGGTGTTATTAAAGAAAATGATAATTATGTTGAGCATGTGCACACCTATGAAAATGGCTGGATACGTAAACTTCAAGTTGCTGAAGTTGGTAAAGAGGTAACAAAAGGGCAGTTAATAGCTCAGATCTATTCGCCAAAATTATTAGAGGCTGAACAAGAATTTGTACTTGCGTTACAAAGCAAATCTGTTGCGACTAACTCAGAGACCTCTCAATATAATGATCAGACAGATTATATCAATGCGGCTAGGCTTAAACTTAGAGCATTAGGGATCTCAGATGAGCAGATAGCGCGTATTGGAAAAAATAAAAAAGCCGATGTGCTTATTGATATTTATGCGCCAATTTCAGGTGTGGTTTCTGAGCTTGAAGCCAAAGAAGGCATGTATGTCACACCAGATAAAAACATTATGTCTATTGTTGATTTAAGCACCGTATGGTTAAGTGCAGAAGTTTTCCCTAGTCAGGTGCAATATCTTAATATCGGTGATGAAATTAGTGGCAAAATCAATGGTACTAACGAAATTTCCAAAGGCAAACTTACATTTATCTCACCAACAATTGATCCAGTGACGCGAACCGTGACAATTCGTGCAACACTTGATAATAAAGATCAGTTGCTTAAGCCAAACCTTTATATGGATGTTAGTATTTTATCGAAAAAATTGGCTAAGTCTTTAACGGTTCCAAGCTCGGCAATTATTCGTTTGAAAGATCTTAATTATGTGATCTTAGAAAATGAACAAGGTCAATTTAGCGCACAAGAGATGAAATTAGGGCTTGAAGCAAATGGTTATACGCAAATTTTGGCAGGGTTGACAGTAAATGATAATATCGTTACCTCGAGTCTATTTTTAATCGACTCAGAATCCAATGTTCAAGCAAGTCTGAAACGTCTTAATGCTAATCATAAGTCTCAAACAAAAATGGATAAGATGTCAAACCAATCAAAATCTAGTCTTTATCAAGGAATGGGGGTTGTGCAAAAAACAGATAAAGAAAAGCATGTTATCATCTTATCACATGAGCCAATAAAGGCACTTAATTGGCCTGCCATGACAATGCCATTTAGTGTTTCAAATAAGGTTAATTTGGATGAATTAAAGCCCTCTGAACGTATTCATTTTGAGTTTGAGAAACAAGCAAGTGACTATGTGATTACTAAAATCTCAGTGCACTAAGGAAGGGGTGAGTTATGATAAAAAATATAATTTATTGGTCAATTAAAAATAGATTTTTAGTAATAGTCGCAACAATTGCATTAATTGTTACAGGCATTTACGCTATTAAAACAACCTCTGTTGATGCAATTCCAGATCTTTCTGATGTGCAAGTTATTGTCAAAACCAATTACCCAGGACAAGCGCCTCAAGTCGTTGAAGATCAAGTGACTTATCCATTGTCAACGGCAATGCTATCAGTGCCAGGCGCGCAAAGCGTGCGAGGCTATTCATTCTTTGGAGATTCATATGTCTATATTATTTTCAAAGATGGCACGGATCCTTATTGGGCGCGTTCGCGTGTTTTAGAAATTTTAAGTCAGGTTTCAAATAAATTACCTTCATCTGCAAAAAGTGCCTTGGGACCAGATGCCACAGGAGTTGGTTGGATTTATCAATATGCTTTGGTTGATCGATCACACAATACGGATATTTCAAAGCTAACCAGCTTGCAAAATTGGTTTTTAAAATACGAGTTACAAACTGTACCCGGTGTCTCAGAGGTTGCAACCGTTGGTGGTATGGTTAAACAGTATCAAATTACCTTAAACCCTAATGCCATTCGCGCTTATAATTTGAATTTAAATAAAATCAAGCAAGCCATTATTGATGCTAATCAGGAAGTAGGAGGTTCAGTGCTTGAGATGGCAGAAGCTGAATATATGGTTAGAACCAATGGTTATCTGAAGAATCTACAATCGATCAAAGATATTCCCGTTGGTGTCATGCAAAACGGCACAGCGATACTACTTAAAGATATTGCAACGATTAATATCGGTCCTGAAATGCGTCGTGGAGTGGCAGATCTAAATGGCGAGGGCGATAGTGTTGGCGGCATCATTGTGATGCGTGATGGTGAAAATGCATTGGCAACTATTAAGGCGGTTAAAGCCAAGCTAAAATCTTTACAAAAAAGCCTACCTGCTGGGGTTGAAGTTGTTGAAACCTATGATCGATCCACACTTATTCATAATGCGATTGATAATTTAAGTGATAAATTGATTGAAGAGTTGATCATTGTATTATTGGTTTGCTTGGTATTTTTGTTTCATATTCGCTCTTCATTGGTGGTCTTAATTAGTTTGCCGATTGGCAT
>JAQCCA010000114.1 GCA_027621155.1 Pseudomonadota bacterium
TTTACCACGACCGCCATGATCAGTTAAAGCTTCTGGCAGGAAGTCCTGCCAAGGCTGAATTCCTGAGCAAGTGTATTTACTGGTGGCAGATTTCCAAATACAAAATCAAAAACAGCGAACACATTTGGTTTACCCGAACGACGGATGAATTAGCAGCAGGGGCAGGGCTATCTGAAAGTTCAGTAGGGCGTTACCTTCGCGATTTTGCAACTAAAGGCTTGATAGAGAAGCGAACAATAAAACGCTACTCAAAAAAACACGGTCAGGATATAGCCTGTCTTCATATCCGAATCACTGAAAAATTACTCGCTCTTTTAAAAACCACCACAAAAAAACCATCCACAGCTAACCAAGAAACAATAGGCACCGAACAACCAGATAGTAAAAATTTATCGCATACTGACGATACCCCTTCGGTCAATCTGACGGTTCCTACTATATATAATAAAGAAAAAAATCTTAATAACAGTACTGTTAAACAAGTTGATGTTAATTGTGTGGAAAAGAAAGAACCCCTTTCAGGAAAAACTGTCTTTTCAATTGAAAAACAAATTGGTGAGCGCGTTACAACAGAGGTAAAAGAGCAAGTCAAGGGGATGCTGTTTAATGTGTTAAAACAACAAAACCAATCGTTAAAACACCATGAACGGTTATTTTCAGAAGTGTTGTTTGCTATAACTAACCAAGCCCAATTTAAAGGGGTTACTTGCATCACTCATCGCATCAATATTGCCGCAAGCTTGATACGAAAAAAACAATGGAAAACACCGAAAGGGTTTTACAATCACTGGGATATCGGACAATCCTTCAAGGAGCGAGATGAGGTTAAACGCCGAAGAATGCAACAGGAAAAGCTTCAACGTGAGCTCTTAGGTGTAACAGACCCACAACTCATCTGTGAAATCAAAGCACGCTTAGAAGTAAGCCAAGAAAATAATTCTTACTTTGATAAACCAAAAACGTTCTCCACAAACCAAAAACTTAAGCAACAAGGTCAAAAACAACTTACCGATAAGCTTAATCAAATTAACAATGAAATCTTGTCGCAAGGTAACTACTTAAAGCAAATGGAGAATGCCTATCAAAAAGGCTTAAGCTATGCCAGTCGTGAGCTTATTGATGTCATTGGTATTAAACTTGCAAAATTATATGATGAACAGGCTCTCATTGAGTCAGAAATTGAAAGCATGCAGCAAGCATGGGGGGTATGTGCTTAAAGTTGACATATTACATAGGCTTTTTTACCAGCTTGCTGTACCATATTGGTTAAATGAAAACCCAATGATGAAGGACGTTGATACGTTAATATGAATGATACGATAGGTGATGAGATATCCGCCCAGCGTCCTTTTTTAAAGTGGGCTGGAGGTAAGTTTCAAATAGTTGATAAAATACGGCTTAGTCTGCCACAGGGAAACCGACTCATTGAACCTTTTGTTGGCGCAGGGTCGGTTTTTTTAAATACAAGCTTTGAGCAATATGTGTTAAATGACATTAATCAGGATTTAATAGGCGTATTTAACATACTTAAACAAGAAAAAGAGAGATTTATAGGATTTGTCAAAGAATTGTTTGGTGTGGAAAATAACAGCAGGTCTCGCTTTATACAATTACGAGATAAATTTAATCTAACCGATGATTTAAGACTAAAATCAGCGCTTTTTATTTACTTAAATCGACATGCGTATAATGGGCTGATGCGGTATAACCAAAGCGGTCAATTTAATACCTCTTTCGGAGACTATAAAAAACCTTATTTTCCCGACTCTGAAATGTTGGCGTTTGCAAAAAGGCTCAATCAAGCTAAACTTTACTGCGGTGATTTTGAACAAGTCATGTCCATGGCTAAAAAAGGCGATGTTGTCTATTGCGATCCCCCGTATGTTCCGTTGTCTGTTACCGCTAACTTTACCAAATATCAAGGGGAGGGGTTTGGTTTAAATGAGCAAGAGCGCTTAGTTCTCAAAGCAAAGGAACTGGCTAAAAAGGGCATACCTGTTATTATATCGAATCACGATACCGAGTTTGTGCAAAAATTATATAAAGGGGCTGATATAAGCAGTTTTGATGTTCAACGTTATATTAGTCGGCAAGGCAATAACCGTAAGAAAGTACGCGAGTTAATTGCTGTTTTTGAGTAAGGGTAAGATGTGAAGCAAGGTGGTTATCACGCAACGGTGAGCGGTCGGGTGCTTGAAAGCATTGTTGAGAGCTCATTAACGGCAAAAGGGTTAAAAGCACTGCCATTTAAAGCCTGGGATAAAAACCCGCAAAATCACGGAACTGAGTTGCTGTTAAAAAATGTCCCCTATGAAAGTATTTATAAGCACTCTAGTAAGACAGAGTTTCTTGCAATGTCTTCTGAGTTTAATATCCTAACGAGAATTGAATGCAAGTGGCAACAAGCCTCGGGGAGTGTTGATGAAAAGTTCCCGTTCTTATTTTTAAATTGCACCGAGAAGATGTTAGAGCCCCATGTTATTATATTATTGGATGGCGGTGGCGCAAAACAAGGCGCTGTTGATTGGCTTACTAATGCCTGTGATGAATTTAATCAAAAAGAGGCGTTAAAATCGATGCGACGAATCGATTTGATGAATACCACAGGGTTTTTGCAGTGGGTAAACCGTGCCTTCAAATAAGATGTCAGTCAATCTTTGATTCCAGGGTTAGCCAATTCTCATGTTAATTAAAGCACCGCCTCTTAAACAAAAGGCATAGATTTCGCAAACAGCGTTAGCAATGGCTTTGCTGACAGGGCGCTTCACTGTTTTTAGTTTTGTTAAGTGCTTGCCTTTATTAATAAAGTTAAGTTTAAAGTCTAAGATATGGTCTTTATCTTACAGGGTGTAACAGTAACTAAATCTCACGTTTTTCGGGATTGGTACGGTTGAGAATAGCTGATTTTTCACCGACAAATTGCTCGTACTCAATCATATTAGCGATAATTAGAGATAAGATATCCAGTGTATCGAATTCAAATCGCGCTCTAAAAAGGTAACTATTGAGTGGCTTATTGTTATTTAGTTCAATACATCGTTGTTCTAAGTCATTAATGCGTTCTAAATAACCCTTAGGTATGACCATAGGCCATAATCCATAAACGATGTTTTGGTCTTTATGGCGGATAATTCTGGCAAAAATTATATCATTAGCTTGTAATTTTGATGCTATATTTTTATCCTCAATACAATAATTGGCATTAAGTAACAAATTAGTTAGCACGCAAGAACCATCGGTATCAACGCTTTCTACTTTATAAAAACTAAAATAAGAGGCATTTAAACTATTAAGTAGTTTGCTTTCTAATTGTGATAAATTGGTATCATCTTTCTTACTAAACGACAAAGCGATGGTATTATCGTATAGATTTTCTTCGCTGTCGTCATTTTCAATTTGGTCAAAGAAATCAGGAACCCAGTTGTACAATGCCCATGGAATGATAAATTGCGATGTATATTTATCAATTAAGCCATCTACGCTTTGAGTAGAATATCCCATAAAATTCAGTCTAAATAAAAGAGTGCCAAAATGTGACTTTGCTTCATTTATATAATCAGGACAGTCATTATCTATGTATTTCAGTATTTTCTGTTCAAGGCCGCATACTACATCATCCGATACGGCATGCTCTAATGCTTTGATGGGCGCTTTCCTTTTCTCTTTAGGGTATTGTTTGATAGCAGGGAAATCACTGTATGAATTAGCATCAACATATCCTGTATCTAAGCAACACTTCTTATATTTTTTGCCACTACCGCAAGGGCAGGGCTCATTTCTACCTATTTTAGCCATTTGATTAAAACCTATTGGTCATCTAAATGATGATTTGTTGATAATTTAGATATCCCTTCACCCCGTTTTGCGCTGAGACTTTTTCTTTAAACTTAAAATGGGTCTTTTTGTTTTCTCTGTCTCAGACACTTTTTCTTCCTCTATGTCTTGTTGGTCAGAGTGATTCTGACTGGCAAGGGCTTTTTTTTGTGTGTATTTCTCATGCAAAGCTTGCCTTTTTTGCTTAGCTTTTAATGCTTCGTCCGTACAAATCAATTGCCCACACCCTTTTCCATCCAAATCAACTCGTTCAGCGCCAACCTTAAGGTGCTTCAAATATGCTACACGACTTACATGTATGGTGATGGCGCGGCGAAGGTGTACATTGGCAGGCTTATTTTGCCCCTGATAAGCCAGAACATCACGGTGAATGCCTAATTTAAGTGGTATATCGCAACCAAAAGAAGCAGGGAAGGTTGTTTTTAGCCACTCATAAGCCTGTTGTCGATTTCGATAAAAGCTTTGCTTACCCATATTAATTCTCGTTTTGTAACAATTTTTCCCCGGCCTCTTTTAGTGTCCCATCGCCGTTTACATAAGTATAAAGCGTTGCGGTGGTAATGTTTAGCTTTTTTGCTACCTGGCTTGCAATGGCATTGGGATTAGCCATTGCAGCGGAGGCCATTTGTAGCGTTGATAAGTCCATTTTTCGTGGTCTTCCACCAAGCCTGCCACGCGCTCTTGCTGCATTGAGTCCTGCCTGGGTACGCTCAACAATCAGTTCTCTTTCGTATTCGGCAAGCGTTGCAAACAAGCCAAAGACAAATCGTCCATTGGCTGTTGTGGTATCAATTTGGGCGCCATGGCCTGTTAGTACCTTAAAGCCGATATCGTTTTTACGAAGATTATCAACTATGCTAATCAAGTGTTTTAAATCTCGACCCAACCGGTCTAGCTTCCAGACAACTAAGGTATTGCCAGGCTGTAATGCTTTAAGACAGTTCTCAAGTCCTGGTCTTTTTTCTTTTTTACCCGACGCCTGGTCTTCGTAAATACGGTTTTCTTTGACCCCGGCAGACAGTAGGGCGTCTTTTTGCATATCAAGTGTCTGTGAGCCATCATTTTTTGATACCCGCATATAACCAATGAGCATTTTGATGACCTTAAGCAAGCATGTACTTAAAAAGATAAAGCGATAGTAGCAATCTTAGCGTTGATTTTCAAATGAGTTTTTTTGCAGTTTTTTTATTTTAAATAGGGGAGGGCGGTAACCGCTAAAATAACGGACGTTTTTTTAGTGGTATCGGACATCTGTTATCTACTTGTTTTTATTTGAGGCGCTCAGGGAAGCCTAGACTGAGGAGGCGTTGCCCTTGCATTTCTGAGCCGCAACTTGATTAAAAGAGGGGATCTATGAAGTCCTTTAGGGATCTTAATTATTCTGATCACACACCAAACCTCAAACTGATCTCCTTATCTATGCTATTGTTTCCTGGTTCAGCCAAGGGAGTACAACACCTACTATTAATATTAGTATAAAAATAATGCATTTTCCTTGCTCGAAAAGAGGCGGCTGAGGGGAAAGCTCCCTCGGTCGACTCATCAACTAAGCCTTTCAACTTCTTCTGCCTGTAACCCTCGATCGCGTTTAGCTGCCCGAAAAGTTACTGGATCACCGTCTTCCAGTGTCTTGTAGCCCTCAGCAACGATTGACTTATAGTGAACAAAATAGTCAACGCCGTCTTTGATAATAAAACCAAATCCTTTGGTATTATTAAACCATTTAACGGTACCAGTTAGTTTATCGCTCATGTTTGTTGTCCTTAGTCTCATGAAATTTTAGCTTATCACAGATATAATGCCGGTAGCATCTATTAGACCACTATCAATTATCGATGATGTCAACCTCATCTTTTGATGTATTGATTCTCTCGTTTAGCGCTTTACCTGGTCTAAAGCGAAGCATTGCCCTTTTGGGCAAAGTTACCTTTTCACCTGTTTTAGGGTTATGAGCGGCCCTTGCTTGTTTTGTTTGTATATCAAAGCTAGCAAAATCACGGATTTCAATGCGCCTACTGTTTGCCAAACTATCCATCATTGTCTCAAGAATCAGATTCACGCCTTCTTTGCACTGATTTAGACTTAAGTCGGATTGAACATAAATTAATTCGATTAATTCAGAGCGCTTCATAAGACACCTTCTTCTTTAAGGTGATTAATTACTTGATAGCACGTATTGGCACCAAAGCCACGACCACTTAAAAATCTAAGTAGTTTATTTTCTTGAGTGCGCGCATCATGACTTGCTATCGATTTTAGTTTTTTTTGTGCTTCTGGTAGGGCGCGCTCTAACTCACAAGGTAGTTGTTCAATCAGAGTATCGATGTATGCCTTATCAAAACCTTTTTGTTTAAGTTTTTGACTAATGAATTGATTGCCTTTGTGCATATATCGCTGTGCTTGAGAATTGGCGATAAACTCATCACTTATTAAATGAAGCTCTTCTAATCTGACCATGGTTTGGTCGATTAATGATTGGCTATCAGCAAGAGATGAGAATTGTTGTTCAAGGATGGTTTTTAATTCCATGCTTGAGTGGTTCTTGTTAGATAGAAGCTTAATAGCTGTGTCAAATATTTCATTCATTAGATAGGTACTCTATAACTACTTTACTTATCATCAAGCTTGTGCCGACAAAAAGAAAGGATAAGGTGGTTGTACGGTTAAACAGGCATTTTTAGATTATTTAATTAGAGATTGAATATATTCTCTTACCTTTTTCATGATTTCAGGGAAATAATAATCCATCTTTTGCCATTGTTGCTCTGTTACGCCAAAAAATACAGAAAATCGCATCCAGTGGCTAAAGAGAGCATTGCTTATGGCTTCGGGGTGTAGTCTCCGATTAAGTAATATACCAATAGCGTTATGAATTTCCTCATTTACTGTATTTGCCTGCAAATGTGCTTTCTCTTCATTCACCTGATCTAGTGTTTCTGGATTAGGAATATGTTTTTTTAGTTTCTGTAATGCATCACTGAGAGCATGGATATCTTTTGACAAATCAGGTGGCGGTAGACTATGACTGGTTGTTTTTACAAGTTCAATGATATCACCCATATAGACAAAAGGATCTGTGCTATCCATAAACTGTTCGCTTGCACCATGGATAGGCGCTTCCAGTGTAAACCAAAAATAAAAGGTGCTCATCAGCACAATTTTGATTTCAAATCCTTTACTTACAAGACCAATAAGGGTTTCTTCAAGATGTGCATGTGCTTTTTGAATATCTTTTTGAAAATCGGTCGTTGCAGGCGGACTTTTTGCAGAAGCTTTTTCGGCAAGCGCATGAATTTCTTTTAAAGTGGCTTCTGCTTCATCTTCTTTTGATTGAGTTGTTGCTTCATTGACTGCCTCAGCATAAGAGGCCATCAGATTAAAAACATGCTCTCTGTATAGGCTAAAAACAGGAAGAGCATAGTCAAAATAGTTGGTTTTTTCGGGGGATTTGTTTTCCATATGAGAAAAATAGCCAATCAGCCAGCCTATTTGTATGGCCATCTGATTGGGCATATATAAATCGCAATTACTTAAGCCTGTTGATGCCTCCCTAAATTCGGCGCACTTTTGTGAAGACATGAGCAAGATAAGCTTAACCAAGGTATCTTGTGGGCAAAAAAGTTCCTTTTGCTTTTTTTGATAGGGTGA
>JAQCCA010000115.1 GCA_027621155.1 Pseudomonadota bacterium
ATAGATGCAACGTCATTCGGCACACCAATAACTTTTTTAAGCAATGGTTCATACCCATTTGGGCAGGTGCCTTTGTCAATATACCCACGTTGATAAGCTAATTGTGCCGTTGACTCATTCAGACACACCTTGACGTAATCACCGCGCTTGACGGTGGCAGATGCATCCAAAAAATAAACGGTATTAGGTACTGAACCGGACATATTCAAACGCAATCCCATAACATAAAGCGTATAAGCTGCTGCCAATAATATTAAGGCAATAATAAAGATGATTTTAGAAATTCGCGCCCAAAGATGTGCTTTTGGATTCTTATTCAGGAAAACACCCGCAAATATCTGCTCCATTTTATCTCGTGCCTTATCGCTATTGATACTAGACGCATTACCGTTGCGATTATTTGCCATTGTCTTGCGCATCCTTATGCTGTTTACTCGCATCTAAGCTACTCCATGACATGCTACTGATCATTGATTTTGGTTTGAAGTAGTAAAAAATGCTTACCGCAATCGCTGTGATAATTAGGCTGACAACAGAGCCTTGAATGCCCATTGAAAGAATCGACAATACAATAAAAATAAGTGCCGTGTAATTGCAAAATAAGCCTTTAATATCAAATAAGACGCTATTGATAATGCCTTTTAATGGTTTATTCTCTTTCTCAACTGATGCGCTGTTTTCTGAATTTTCTACTTCTTCTATTTCTTCAATTTTGGTTGTATGTTCTGACATGAGTTTATCTCCCTTTGTTATTGTTGATTAAAATGGTGGCGTATCTTGTGCGCTTTCAATTTCAGCCATGCTTGGCGTTTGATTATTAATCGTTTTGCTTTGCTCATGATCTAATGTTTGATTACTTGGCACTGGAACATGTGACGGCACATAATCAGGCACTGCCGCAGTATTGTGATTCGTGCTACCGAGCATTTGCATTTCAGTAGCGACAATATCCGTAGCATAGCGATCTTGTCCTGTTTGCTTATCTTGCCATTTGCGCGTTTTTAATTTGCCCTCAATAAAAATCAAATCACCTTTTTTAGCAAACTGCTGCAATGTTTCAGCTTGTTTGCCAAAGAGTGCCACTCGATGCCATTCGGTTGTATCGATGAATTGACCCGTTTTAGCATCTTTATAGCCGTCATTGGTGGCAAGTTGAATATTTGCCATTGCCATACCAGATGGCATGTATTTCAACTCTGGGTGCTGTCCTAAACGTCCGATAATCGTTACTCTGTTTACGGTGCCTTTAGCCATGTTACTTTCTCCTTTGTTACGAATTGTTTTCTTGTTGATTGATTTATTTGGTTAGCGATGATTTGAAATCATCAAAATCGTTGATTGCTTGCTTTTGTAACCACTGCTGCATGATCTCTTTTTCTTTAGTTGTCCAGCGTTTTACATCACTATCCATGTTTGTTCTGTAACTAATAATTGAATCAAGCAACTCAGTGAACCAGGACAAATAATACCGATGATTTTCATCTGTATAATGCGCTCCTGGTTCGGCATCAAAATCTTTTGTCTTAACTAAAATTTCTGATAGCCTCTGACTATATCGATCAGTTAACTTATTATCGTCAGTGTTCTCTAAAACTTCTGCTGCCAAGCAATTAAGTACAAATGCACAAGCATTTAAAAGCTCACCATACGCACGATGAATACAAAACTCAAAAGGCGCTGGGTAATCCTGACTTATACTTTCAGAACAACTTACTTCAAGGCTTTCACTACTTTCGCGGCTTTCGCGATGCGCTTCTTTTTCTTCCTCAGTAAGTTTTCTAATAGTAACTGATGGCACACCTCTGTGCGTCACTGTGATTTCTTCAGCACTCTCTTGTACCTGTGTGACAATTTTAAGCGGGTTTCTTGCAAACTCTCTTTTGCTTATCTCCATGTTAATGACTCCTCACGTTATCCTGTTGGCGCTTAATTCGATGTAATGTCCGGTAAAGGGGTTCGATCTTTCGCCTGACCAGTTGCCGTGTTGTAATAACACAGGAAGGTATCTTTTTGATCGCCAAGTGTGATATTGTCAAAATGGTAAATGTAAAGATTCTGACGTTGCTCAATACTTGGTTCACCAAACACAATATTGCCGTGATTTAATCCGGTTTGATCCGTGAAGCGATCAACATTATCAGAGTAGATTTGCTGGCATGCCATTAAGCCTTTATTTTCCATATTGTCACCACTTAAAAAGCTGCCGGCATGTTTAAATAGTCCATAGCCAATCGCTATAATGACGATAACGCCACTAATGATCGCTATTTTCTTGAGTTTGCGCATATCAATTTTACTTTTTCCACTTTTTTGACTTTTCTGGCTTGGGTTATTCTCTGTACTTTGCGTGTTGTCATGTGTATTTTTATCGGTCATATCGTAATACCTCTTAATCGTTCTCTGCTTATGCAAAAGTTAGTGGGTTCTGGTTGTAGCTTCTATAAGGGGCATCAAAAACAAATGGCTTTGATAGCATGACATAGAAATTTGAACCTGCATTGACGGTAATCGTTGGTTGTATCTGCATTTGGCGCTTGAATATTTCCATGCCTGCCTGACCAATTTGTTGACCTAACGAAGCCGCAATAAGTTGTGTTGCATTGGTACCAGTATCACTACCACCAGAAGCACCACCTGCTGCCACTTGGACACCTGCGCCAAAGATTGACATAAACAACACGTTTTTAATCAATCCTAACCAGTGATTGTCAACTGAGCCTGTAATACCCGCTATACCACTTAAATCAACACCCTGCTGCCCTTTCAAGTCCACCATATCGCCATTGGGATAAACTAAAGTAGTCCAAGCAAACAACACACGCTGCTGACCTGTGCTAACCGTTGAATCATAAGCGCCAATCAATTTAGAACCTTGCGGAATCAACAAGTAATTACCTGTCGCGCTGTCAAAAACATTCTGGTTGACTTGCGCAACTAATTGCCCAGGTAAATCAGTATTAATGCCTGTGACTAAAGTCGCTGAAATAAAGGTACCCATCGACAACGTATAAGGGGATGTCATCTTTTGCACATCTGTTTGACTATCAGGGATGCCTTTATCCGTTAAACCATTTAAAAAGGCGCGTTTACCTGCCTGATCATTCACTTGCGCGTATTCGTTTTTAGATTGGTTAATTGCACCTAACAACTTGGCTGTATCATCTTGCGTATGACCAGTAGCAATCACTGGCGCATTACTAGCACTACTTGTACTTGAGGCATCCTTAACATCAATCGTCAAGCTACTTGCCATGGCTTTTTTAAGCTCTTCATCACTGCCAACCATCGCACTATCATTTTCTGTTGACGCTTGCGATTGATCTTGGGGTTTCGCGTCAGGTTTCTTTGCATCCTTTTTAGGTGCCGGCTTTGCCACTTTGCTTGGGTCAAAGTCTAAAGGAATAAACTTACCACCCCAGTAGCGATAAGCTTTACCACCACGATAGATAATCTGACCATCACGGATTGGATGTAAACCGCCATTAATATCAACAAGGTATGGCTTGCCATCTTTCCAAATTAAGCTTTTATTCTGGAACGTGCGTGCAGCATCTTCTGCGGTTGCTGGCACAAGATGACCGTTTTTCATAACCATAGATTTATCACCAATCATCACCACTTCACCCTCGGCAATCGGCTGCATTTTACCATTAGCATCAACAACATATGCCTTGCCATTGCGATAAACCACATCGCCTTTCTTTAGGCTGTGCAGCTTACCATCGGCACCATAGCGATAGGGATGGGATTTGTAATAGACAATATCGCCATCTTTTAAAATGGATTTATCAATACCTAACAACCCATCGTTCATCTCTTTAGCATAGATAGCCTCGCCATGATGCCCTCTAATAACCTGATAATCGCCAAATTGCATCGGGTTCTTAAGGTCAATGCTAGACTGATCAACTGGCTCTAAATGTCCATTTTTCCAGATATACGGCTTGCCATTAATCATAACGGTTTCACCTTCTTTAACGGCTCTTAGTTTGCCATCTTTACCTTTAACATAGGGTTTGCCATCAATCCATGTCACGCCCTTGGTATCTATCGGAATTAACTGACCATCGGCACCGACTTTATACGCCTGACCATCTTTACTGATAATGTCACCCGCAGCAGGAACGAGTTTACCATTTTTCCAGATATACGGCTGACCATTAACCATCACCGTTTCACCCTCTTTTACGGCTCTAAGCTTTCCATCTTTACCTCTAACATAAGGCTTGCCATCAATCCACGTTACCCCATCGGTTTTTACTGGGATTAACTGACCATCGGCACCCACTCTATATGTTTTGCCATTCCTACTGATGATTTCACCGGCATGCAATCCAGATGTATCGTTCTGGTCAACAGGAATTAGCTTACCATCTTTGTACATCATCTTTTTGCCATTGACCGTGACGATCTGACCATCTTCTACTTTATGCAGCTTGCCATCGGCACCCATCACGTAAGGCACTCCATCTTTCCATGTGATGCCGTTTGTTTCTATAGGGGTTAGTTCGCCATTTTCACCGACCAAGTAGCTTTTGCCATTGCGGTGAATAATGTCACCGGCATGTAAAGGCACCAATTGCCCATTATGCATCACAAAATATTTACCACCGGCTTGTAACACCTGCCCTTCCGTTTGGTTGTTACTCATTGAATCCAAAGGAATCCATGTGCCATCTTTGAATACCATTAATTGCCCATTTTGTAGCTCAACTCTGAACTTCTGACCATTGATGATGATAAAATCTTCAAACAATAAAATTCTTTTATCAGACATGATCTCTTCAATTTTCTTTTCTTGTATTGACATATCTGTTTGAGAATTATCAACTGCTGATGTTTCTGGCGGTTTAGAGTATTTCACATTAAGCCAGCCAATATAACTCACTAAGCATACACCCGCGACAGCACACGAAATCATAAACTTACGGCTAATACGTCTGCCTTTCTTCTTTTTTATCTCATCACTTAAGCTCATACGGCACCCCTGTGCTTATGCTTTAACATTATTGTTTGCAATGACTACTTTTTGCTGATTGGCACCTGTGCCACTGGTCAGCATGATTTTTTGATATAAGCCATCAAGGATATAATAAGGCTGTTTGTAACGACCATTACTTAATGCCTCTTCACCTTGAGCATTAACTACTTTAACAACCGGAATATTTGAACGTGACGCGATCTTAGGTAACTTAATAAATGTTTTCACACCATCGTCAAATACTTCAATCGGCTTCCACGTTGGGTTGTCGCCTGTTGCTGTGTAGTTACGATTGATATTTTTGGTTTGAACAACCGTTGTTTCTGGATTTACGTCACCACTAGGGTTGCTGCTAGCACTTTCACTTGTGTGGTTATAGTGATTGCTCAGTGCTTGCGCCATCATACGTTCATTAAACTTATTGATGGTTTCTTTGGGATAATAGAAATTAACGACATGTGTAGCCGCCCCTAGCTTTGATTCAAGACCAAGTGTATAAATTCTTTTGTCAGTCGATATAACAAGATCAGTATTTAAGCCCTTAGTCGCTGAGGTCGGCTTAAAGGCAATCGAATAAGAACCTTCATTTTCATTTGGTCCGGTTAAAAAGGTCGTAAACGTCCAACGTGAGCTGTCACCGATTTGAATGTTATGAATTTTTTCGCCTTTCTCAAGCTGAATAGTACATACACGCAAAGGCGCACAAACGATAATCGGTCGAGAGTACGCATCATAAGGATAAGTAATAAAGCCTTTTGAGCGCACCACCCCATCATCACTGCCGGCTATGTAGTTATTGTAGGCTTTCTCAACGCTGGCATCATCTTCAAAACCATAAGAAGTAACAACAGCATTTTTATTCTCACCCAGTGATTTAAGCTGTGCTTGTAATGCCGCGCGTTCTTTAGCATTTAAAACATTGAGCTGACTCACCGCATCCGTTGGCACATTGTCCACGTGGTTATAGTTTAAGCTTGGCGGGTGCATTGCTGAGCAACCAGATAACATTACAATAGATAATAAACCCAAGCCAGATAACGCTTTTCTTGTCACGCTTACCGTTCTTATATTCTTAATATTTTTTATATTCTTCATATCACTCCCCTAACCTAGATAATAATTAAAACCGATTGAAATTTGATTGTTGCTTACCCCTCGTAGTTGCTTGTAGGGGTAGCTGTTACTGCCGATAGAAGCGGTTATATCTGTCGTTAACTCAAGCTGTGGTGAAACATATAACCCTGCACCCACACCGATAACTGGCAATATGCCAAAATTATTTCCATCACTGTGACGATTAACCTGAAAACCAAGCCCCGCCTTTGCGTGAATATTAAAATAAGGATTAAAGAAAAAAGATGCTGTCCCCAGCGCGTTTACCTGAAGTAATAACTGTGACTCACTGATACCATTAACTTTAAAACGATTAGAGCCATTAAATGCAAGACCACCCTCAGCACCCAGATAAATTCTTTCTGTTACTGGAACTCTTTGCCCATAATACGCAGCAAGACCAACAGGCAACGATTTTTCGTCTGTGGCTTCACTGGGAGAAGCAACATAAGAATAAGCAGCTTCCCCTGATACATAGATTGTTTTAAACCCATCCGGTCTAAAATCTGCTGCCATCACCGCAGAAACTGCTGCCAGTGATAAGGATGTCATCACTATTTTTTGAGTTTTAGAAATATTAAGCATTGGTTATATCCTTTGAATACGTGAAGTTGTAAATGTAAAAACCAAGTGGGTTAAAGCGCTGAACTAACTCTTCTGTGGCGTGAACATCCCAGCTATAGCTAAACTCACCGACATAACGCGTACGACTCATCACCGTTTTAGATTTGGCGTCTAGCCTTACCTCTGTCCAAAAAACACGTGTCGTATTAGGTGATAAATCTAAGACGTTATTAATTTTGACTTCCACAATATCCTTACTAGCAATCTGATCGATATTGCGTTGTTTGAAATATTCTTGTAGTTGATTATATGCACCATCTTTTGCCATTGACGTGGCTCTTGCTTTAGCAACTTTCATCACACTGTTATCCACGGAGATAGAAAACGTGTCGCGAATAAAATCCTGTAAAAAGAATTTAGCAAGTTTTGGTCTTAGCTCAGCATCAGATACATTGGTCACGGTTTGATTCATGTCAAACATCTGTCCATTTTCATTAACGCCAACCACATATGGCTGCACTTTTGAGTTACCTGCCATCACCACTAAAGCAAAAGCCAATACTGCAATCACTAGAAGCAAGAAACGATTAACACGTTTGTGGTAAACGCTCTTTTCTTCCTGATCGGCATACATGCCGATATAGGTGGCATAGCCCACTAAATACGGATTGTCTTTTTCAACCAGTGCCTGCTCCATAATCGCAAGCTGTTTTTCTTTTAAAGCATCATTAA
>JAQCCA010000116.1 GCA_027621155.1 Pseudomonadota bacterium
AACATCCCGCATTTTTCCATGCCTCCCCCGAGCAAGTCATGCTAAAGGAGCATGAATAAAATGGTGGATTATCAGCTGGGATTTCATAGTTATTTTGCAAGTGAAGCGCTCAAAGGCGCATTGCCTCAAGATCGCAATTCACCACAAGTAGCGCCCTTTGGCTTATATACTGAACAGGTTAACAACAGCGCTTTTACCGCGCCACGCGCGCAAAATTTTAAAGCATGGCAATATCGTATTCGCCCATCGGTATTACATAGCCCAAAATTTACATTGATTAAAGAGAGTTTATTGCGTAATCACTACCATCAAGATGATGTGTTGACTCCTCCTGAGCAGATGCGTTGGAGTGCTTTAGCTACGCCACATGAGAAGACAGATCTGATGCAGGGGCTTGTGACCATGATGTATAATGAGGCAGCAGCAGTGCATCTATATGCGATCAATCAATCGATGGAGAATCGTTATTTTTACAGTGCTGATGGTGATTGGCTGTATGTGTTGCAACAAGGGCGCTTGCGTTTCAAAACAGAATATGGCGTGATTGAGGCAAGACCACATGAGGTTGTCGTTATTCCACGCGGCGTTCGTTATGCTGTTGAACTACTTGATGAGCACGCATGTGGTTATATTTGTGAATCTAATTCAAGTACGTTTTATTTACCAGAGCGAGGTCCTATTGGCGCGAATGGCTTAGCAGAAGAGCGTCATTTTTTGGCACCTGTTGCTTCATTTGAAGATAAGACACAAAGCGCTTTATTATATTGCCAATATCAGGGGCGACTGTGGCAAGGTCAGATTAACCACTCCCCTTTAGATGTCGTTGCATGGCATGGCAATTTATATCCATATAAATACGATCTTGATTTATTTTGCCCTGTGAATACCGTGCTCAAAGATCATGCTGATCCAAGTATCTTTACAGTACTTACCGCGCCATCATTAAATACGGGTACGGCAAATGTTGATTTTGTCATTTTCCCACCGCGCTGGGTAGTTGGCGAGGACACTTTTAGACCACCTTATTATCATCGCAATATCATGAGCGAATGCATGGGACTATTAACCGGTGTTTATGATGCTAAAGGTGAAGGGTTTGAGCCAGGAGGCATCAGTGTACATAATCCGATGTCGGCACATGGTCCTGATTACGATACATTTACTCATGCATCACAGGTGACGCTTAATCCTGTACGCTATCAAAACACCATGGCATTTATGTTTGAATCACGCCTGCCATGGCAATTAACCGAATTTGCGTTAATGAGTGAGCTGCGTCAGCAGAATTATCTGAATTGTTGGTCATCATTAAAAGCAAATTTTACAAAAGAGGTCATTGAATAATGTTAACAATCAAAGCAAATAACCCTAACTTAAAGTCATTTATTGCAGTTGATAAAGACTGTCATTTCCCCATTCAAAATTTGCCTTTTGGTATTTTTAGCAAAACTAGCGAAGATAAAAGTAAAAAGCGTATTGGTGTTGCTATTGGACAATATATTTTGGATGTAAAGGCAGCTCATAACGAGGGCTTATTACATGAGTTTAATGTGGACTTAGCGCAAATGAGCGCTTTAAACGATCTGTTTCAACATGGGCGCGAAAAGGTGCGTGAATTAAGACAGATCATCAGCGATTTACTTAATAGCGAGACAGAAACCTTACGTGATAACAAGTCATTAAGAGATAAAGTGCTAATAAAGCACAGTGATTGCAAGTTGTATTTACCGATTGAGGTTAAAGGCTTTACGGATTTTTATTCCTCACGCGAGCACGCTGAGAATGTCGGTAAGATGTTTCGTGATAAAGATAATCCGTTATTACCCAACTGGTTACACTTACCAGTCGCCTATGATGGACGAGCAGGAAGCGTTGTTGTCAGTGGCACGAAAGTTGTGCGCCCAAATGGTCAAATTAAACCAAATCCTGATGAAGCACCGATCTTTAGTCCATCTAAAGCCTTAGATGTTGAGGTGGAAATGGGTGCGATTATTGGCATGCCTTCGCAGCATGGGCAACCGGTTACAATTGACCAAGCGCCTGAGCATGTAATCGGTATGGTATTGGTTAATGACTGGAGTGCGCGTGATATTCAAAAATGGGAATATCAGCCATTGGGACCTTTCTTATCAAAAAACTTTGCCACCTCTATTTCAGCTTGGGTTGTGACCTTAGATGCATTAGAGCCATTTCGTGTGCCATCACCAAAACAAGAAACTGAAGTCTTAAATTATCTCAAGCGTAAAGAACATTGGGCGGTGGATGTTGAGCTGCAATTATCGATTAAACCCGCTAAAGAGCCAAATTATGAAGTGATATCAACCACCAATTATAAATACATGTATTGGGATATGATGCAGCAGATAGCACATCACAGTGTCAATGGCTGCCCGATGATGACAGGAGATATCTTGGCATCAGGAACCATAAGTGGCAAAACAAAAGATAGCTTGGGCTGTTTCTTAGAAATTACCGAAGGTGGTAAGCACCCAGTTGTCTTGAAAAATGGCGATAAGCGCGTGTTTTTACAAGATGGTGATGTTGCACGTATCGCAGGATTTTGCCAAGGACAAGGGTATAAAGTCGGTTTTGGTGAGCTGACTGGCGAAATTGTGCCATTTTCAGCTACACTTACAAACAACAACGCTCAAAGGGAGAATGAGCATGAAAACAAACAGCAAGTATGTTTCTAAAAAGCCAGATTATCGTGGGTTTGTTGTCTATGATGAGATAGAGAACAACACTTGGCAAACACTCATGGAAGCGCAACTTAAGATTATTCAAGGGCGAGCTTGTGATGAGTATTTAAAGGGTTTGGAATTTCTTGATTTTCCAGTTAATCGTATTCCACAGATTCCTGAGGTTAATGAAAAACTGCAGAGGGTCACGGGTTGGACAGTTGAGCCGGTGCCTGCATTGATTGGCTTTGATCGCTTTTTTAAATTATTATCTGAACGTAAATTTCCGTGTGCAACCTTTATTCGCACACCAGAGGAGCTTAAGTATTTACAAGAGCCTGATATATTTCATGAGCTATTTGGTCATTGTCCAATGTTGGCTCATCCGGTTTATGCTGATTTTATGCAGCGTTATGGAGAGCTAGGCGTTGGGCAAACGCCAGATATTCAAAAACTTTTGGCGCGTTTTTATTGGTTTACTGTTGAGTTTGGTTTGATCAATACCCCTCAGGGATTGCGTTGTTATGGCGGTGGGATTTTGTCATCAATGGGTGAGACGGTTTATGCATTGGAAGATCCTAAGGTGCGCTATGAGCGGTTTGATGCTTTAAATATATTAAGAACACCATATCGAATCGATATTTATCAACCGGTTTATTATATCGTCTATTCTTATGAGAGTATTTATAACGTATTAAAAGACAACTTTATTGATTTAATTAAAAAATCTCAGAGCTTGCCTGAGTTTAGAGCATTGTTTCCTAAAAAGGAAAAACCTTTGAAGAATGAAGGGCTTGAGTTGACTGAATGAAATGTAATATGTGAGGGCAGGGCGTATGCAATACGCCCCTACGGTTTTTGAAAAATTTGAGGAGGAATGGTGGGAAATTTACTAGATAAGAAATGCCAAGTTTGTGAGTATGGTGACTTTACACCATTTACAAAAGTTGAAGCACAAAGCTACTTGCAGAAATTGCCATTGTGGCAGTTAAGTGTATGTGGCAAGAAAATAACACGTATATTTGAATTTAAAGGCTTTTATAAAACTATGGCGTTTGTCAATGCCGTGGCATGGATTGCCAATAGTGAAGGGCATCACCCAGATCTAGAGGTCAGCTTCAATCGTTGTGTGGTGCATTTTACAACACATGCAGTTGATGGCTTGACGGAAAATGATTTTATTTGTGCCGCTAAAGTTGATGCGTTGTTAAATTAATTGCAGTTGCGCATTATAGAAAAACTATGATTGTACAAACACCCCGTCAGCCTACGGCTGCCACCCCTCTTAAAAAGAGGGCAATTAGGCAACGATGATTTTATATTCCCCTCTTTGCAAGAGGGGTGCTTAAGCTTGCGAGGCGGGGTGTTGAGATAGAAAAAGTGCATAACTCCAGTAATTAGTAAATATACAAGGGCGTATACAATACGCCCTTACGGTTAGAAAAGGAAATTTTAGTAAAGTTTAAAAAGCAAAAGGAATAAAGTGAATAAAAATGAATTTAACGGATTTTCAAAATAGTGTGGTTGATCGTTTACAGCATTTCTCACAACAGGAACCTGAAATTACCTTTCAGTGGAAAGACAAACGATCTACTGCGCGTGGGTTTTTAGTGATTAACTCGTTGCGTGGCAATGCTGCAGGTGGTGGCACACGTGTGCATGAGCATATTACTTTAGAAGAGGTCACCACATTAGCTAAAATTATGGAGATTAAATTTGCGCTATCAGGACCGGCAATTGGCGGGGCTAAAACGGGTATTCGCATCGACCCAGATCACCCTGAGAAATATGCGATTCTTGAGCGTTGGTATGAAGCAATTCGTCCATTATTAACGGAGTATTATGGTACAGGTAGTGATTTAAATACTGATATTCATAAGATTAACCATTTGTTGCGCGGTTTGGGGATCGATAACTCGCAGCAAGGGATTATTCATGCCTTTTGTCAGGGGGATCACTTTAGAACACAAGCAGCTTATCACAATATGCATTTGCTAAATGCCAGTGTTAAAGTGGGGCAGGAAGATATTAAACTTGCTGAAATGGTCACAGGTTTTGGTGTCGCACAAACAGCGATTGCTTATTATCATGCGCGCAATGAAAGTATTCAAAATAAACGTATTTATATCCAAGGTGCGGGCAATGTAGGTGCCGCCGCTTCCTTTTATTTGCATCAGGCAGGCGCTGTAATTGTCGCAATGACTGATCGAGATGCAGGGGTGATTCGTGATAAAGGATTAAGCGAGCAGGAAATCAATCAAGTTGTTAAAAGTCGTAGAGTGCTTAATGTATTAACCGATAATCTAACGCATCAACAATTTAATCAACAACTAATATCCGCGAATATTGATGTATTAATCCCCGCAGCTGGATCTAATATTATTGATAAAAACTTTATTGATCAAATGCAAAAATCAGGACTTGAGCTTATTGCATGTGGTGCAAACCATCCGTTTGTTGAAAGTGAATATTGTTATGGGCTTTGCTCGCAATACTTGGATGGTAAACTTGCGGTGGTGCCTGATTTCCTTGCCAATATGGGTATGGCGCGAACCTTTTATACGATGATGTCAACGCCTGAAGATAAAATATCGGTTGATTATATTTTTGAAGATATAAAAGCCATTATGCATAATGCGATAGATAAAGCATTTACGATGACCGGTGGACGCTTACTCACAGCAAGTTTATATGATCTTGCGCTAACGAATATTGATTTGCCAGATAAAACAGCTAATTTCCTAAAGCAATCGGCTAAGAAAAACCAAGACAACCACACGCCAGGCATTGCAATCCTTTAGTTTTCTAATTTACTCCCTAAAACCCATAATTAAGCTGGTGCTCACAAGCATAGGCATTGGCAAGACGTTTGATGAGTAACAGGTTTCTAAAGGTGGTTTCAACAAGGCTCATGTCGAGCTTTTTATCAATACACCATTGTTTAAAGACCTCACCATCATTCAGTCCAAGGTTTAAACGAATGATATTAAGTGAACGCATAAAGCCAAGATCGGTTAATGCGATGCCTGTATGCTTTAATTGACATAGTGCAAACTCACAGATATTGATTGACCAATGCGTAAGCTTATGAAGTTCTTGCGCTTCATGAGAAACCTTTAAATCTGAATTTGTAAAATGATCTTTATCCTGCATTTTTTGCAAAACAAATAAAAGAGCGGTAAATTCATCACTGCAAAATGTGTCTTGTTTTAGTTTGTTAAGCGGAATAGTTGATGGCGTTGTAAACGATGTAATCTCTTGTGTTTTTGCCTTATTGATAATGTCAGCTAATTGCGTAATACACTGATAGGCATCGTTATATTTTGCATTAACATAATGTGTTTTAAGCAGGTTAAAGGCATCAGCGGTTAACGTGCTTTGTAAAGCCTGCCATGTGCGACGCTTATAAAAGATATTATGTGCGCTATTAAAAAGTTCACGAGCAGCTTGTTGTGTGCATAACCCGCTATTGATAAGAAAATCACAGGTTGCACGAATATTAATGCTTGGAATCGTTTGTATCATTTCATCACCCAAGCGATAGTAGTTTATTGCCACTTCACTATCATCATCAGTGATATTGTTTTTATAACATTCATAGGCAAAACCAAAGCCAATCATGCCAAAAGCATCAAGCTCAGCAGCACGCAAAGCACCCATTGATGAGCTACCAATAACGGTAATCCCTTTTTCAAGTGCACAAAGGATTTCTTTATGCCAAACCGAGTTAGTGAAATCAAAATTGCCATCAATAACAATAATAATCTTACTCTCTGGAATGACGCGCAGTATATCGCCTGTTTTTGCCGAAGTGTGCAGACGGGCATGCGGCAGGTGCGTTTTAATCTCAGCATGCGTGATGCTTGTCTCAGCAAAAATATCTATTTGAGGTTTGGTTAGATCAAGCATTATCAAGCACCTCCTGTTTGACTAGAATGGATTTTAAAAAGGTGAGTTTCTCGCTGTGGTAAACATGAATAAGTGCATCTTGTTGGGCTTTGTGAAGAGCGTCTTTAAGTAGCGCTAGTGCCTCATTTATGCTGTTGATGTTATGCTCAGAGATTTCACTAAAGCTGATTTCATAAGCGTCGGGATTAAGCTTAAGGTTTGATTTTTCATAAGCATGTTTAAATAAATCATCACGAGATCCGGCAATGGTGGTGACTTTGGATTGAATGGCTTCAGTTAGTGCACGATTAAGGGCAATTTCTTTGTTAAGATGTGCGCCATAGCCTGAGAAAACCATTTGATTGGCTGTTTTATCTTTGCTTTGGATTAGGCAACCAATGACGGGGATGCCATAAGGGTTCGGATAATATTTTAATTCAACATGATGAAGTAAGGCGATTTTGTCATAAAAGATATGTTCAATATCGAGTTTAAACTGTTGACTCTTTAAAGCAGTGCTTTTGCGTTCAATGCACTCCAGTAAGCTATGTACTAAGGCTTCGTCATAACTGTTCCCTGATGCAATGCCTGTGGTGTCCGTGGCTTGGATCACAACATCGGAGTGTCCTGAGTCAATGGATATGAATTGAAAGGGAACATAATAGCTTTGATTGCTTAGAAAGCTTTTACTTTGGCACCAGTTATGCGTTTTATCATCTTGGTAAACAATATTACTAGAGAGTTGATTGGG
>JAQCCA010000117.1 GCA_027621155.1 Pseudomonadota bacterium
TTGAGTCATGAATATGTTTACAGCCCCTATGGGATAGAGACTGATTTGGATCAATCAACAACCAAGGCTAAAAATGCGCAAGGTTTCGATGGGCAAAGGATGGATAAAGCGACAGGCTATCAATTTTTAGGTAATGGTTATCGCGCGTATAACCCCATACTCCACCGATTTATGCAGATGGATGACATCAGCTACTCCCCGTTTGGCAAAGGTGGCATTAATGGTTATGTGTTTGGCAATAATAATCCTGTGATGAATTTTGATCCGAGTGGGCATTTTGCAGTACTTGCCTTTTTGACAGATATTGTTGGTGTAACCCTTGGTGCAATAAGTATGGTTGCTGCTATATCCACAGGGCAGTGGGAGGTGATGCCAACGATATTAGAAGGATTAGGGGTTCTAGGGAGTGGAGCAGGGATTGGTTATGATGTGATTGGGAGTGATTGTAATTCAATCGGCACTGTGTTCTTTGCTGCGATTGGTCTAGTAACAGCAGTAGCCGCGCCAATGTATGAGGGGTTCATATATATGAAGAACCTCAATAACAAGAATATAGAGGATACAGCTCTAATAAGTTTGAATAAGAACTATGAGTACATTAATCAGAGCATTAAACAACCCTTAATTGGCAGTGATAGAATATCAA
This sequence comes from Pseudomonadota bacterium, assembly GCA_027621155.1. Classification (GTDB taxonomy): domain Bacteria; phylum Pseudomonadota; class Gammaproteobacteria; order Francisellales; family Francisellaceae; genus Caedibacter. The sequence goes on from JAQCCA010000117.1 coordinate 647, forward strand.
GAGCAAAAGATAAGATTCAATTCATGTTGATTAGAGGATACGCTCTTGATTTGTCAAATAACAAAGCTACTTCATCTGATCTGCTTGAATTTTTATTTAAGAAAAGTGAGTTTGAGTATAAGGTTATGGCAACTATAACTAATAGAGAAAATTTTCTAAAGGCTGTGGATAGTTATACTGACGATGAATTTTCGTTAGCAGCAGCTATAATAGGAGATGCAATTAAAAAAAGTAATTTTGCTCAATCATTAGGTTTAGCTGATGAATCTAAGGAATTTTTTATGCAATATCATAGTGATTATAGGAAAGACGCTAGTAGAAAAATTAAAGAAACTAAAGATAATCAACGTAAGGTAATGCAAAATTTGTTGACATTTTAAATCCAGTATCGGTAGGTGTCAAGCTAGTTGTCGCCTAACTATTTATCCGGTTAAGATGAACTAAGTCCTCATGTTGTAGCAATTCTTACTGAGTAAATGGCAGATTAATCAAAAGGAAATCATAATGAACAAAAAAATATTATTTATCGTAATAAGCAATGTATTGATCAGTAGCGTCCATGCGCAAGATCAAAGTGCCATAGCAACATCGTCTAAGCAATACGCGCAAGAAACAGCGGTGGGGTATCAGTCGCTGGCGGCAGCGCATACAGAAATTAAAGCGGCCACTGAAAAGCCTAAGCTTAAGAAAGTTAAGCCAACAGCTACTAAAGGTACGCCAGCTAAAGCGTTAGCAGCTAAGCAGTTGTTGTTGGCGGCAACAGGAAGCTCAGATAGTGGCATTGCCTCTAATGCGGTGAACTTCAGTAAAAACATTGGGGTGAATGTCAATGAGCGCACGGGGCAGGCATCGCTAAACATTAATGCGATACAATTGCCGGGTGTTTCACAACAAACAGGAATCACACTAGCAATTAATAAAAGTGATAATGATCAGAAGAATTATTTTGGTTTAGATGATCATTGGCAATGGAACGTCGACTACTTAGAGACTGATGCGACAGGTCAAGAGCAGTTGCATTTAGCACAAGGTGCTCAGTACCAATATGATCAGAACTACAACACCCTATCAGGCATGCGTTATTATCAGTTAAATGATGCGCGTTTAGTGCAAAAACAAGGCAGTATTACTTTGAGTGACTTGGCAGATAAGCCAGTAAGGAATTATGGCTGGGTATTTCAAGGCTTAGATGGTACCGTTAAGTATTTCTCAAATTCAGGTTTATTGTTAGCAGTGCAGGATAAATACGGCAATTCCGTGCTCTATAGTTACGATTTTTCAAAAGGCAATACGATGGATAAGGCAAAATTAATCAGCATTGAAAATGCCTATGCCAAAGTGTCATTAGCCTATGCTAATACCCAGACACAAACCATCACGCTGAGCCTGCCTGATAGCCGACAATATACGTTGAGTATCGCAAATAATAATGCACGCTTAAGTTATCCAAAGTTAGCAGACGGCAGCATTCTGCACACAGACATTAATACGATCTACAATGATGACGATAAAACGGTCACCATCAACTATCCCAATGGCGCAAGTAAAGAGATTCTTTATACTAAAATTCCCTACCTTGTTGCGAAAAACACTATTTCTGCAGTGAGTGAGGTGCGTGATTATGTAGCGGCTGATCGCAATCATTATCTTGAGACGGATTATATTTATCATGGCGATGGTGATGATGTGGCAAACTTCAGCGGATATCCTCAAATACAAAACCTTCCGCCAAGTTGCCTGCAAGATCCGAGTGCTGATCTTTTATTAAGCTGCACCAGTGGAGGTAATCGCGTGTTAGCAGGCTTCAGTTATCAGACGCAGGTTTTGAAGTATAGCGTACAAAATAATACCGATAAGCAGTTGCTGTCTAAGACGGTCAATCATTATAACAGTCTGCATTTACAAACCGCGCAAGACAATTATATTCCTCATGGTTCAGATTTGTTTAAAGTAAGTGAGGATAGTAGTCAATATCAAGCGGCAAGTAATGTATCTGTTAATCAGCTGTCCGTAGTCTACCAACTGCCAACGACTAAGCTATCAGCCAGTTGTGATCCAACTAATAGCGACTGTACGCTCAATGGCGTAGACTCTAAAAATGCCTTTGTTTCAGAACAGCGTTTCAATTACCAACAAGGCGATGCTTACAATACGCAGCCAACCTCAGTAACAAGTCTTGTACAAGTAAATGGGAAGATGCAGACACAAACCAAACAAGAGACAAGCTATGATTTGCCTGACAATCATGATTTTGCCGGGCATTATGGTCTGGTTGAGTCGCAGATGCTCAGTGCCTGCACCGATGATAGCTGCAGTGCGGGACAAGCATTTGACACACAAAACAGCTTAAGTGCAGATCATAAATATATTCAAAGTTCAACCTCAACTGGCAGCAATGCAAGTAGTAACTTAAATCTGTCCGTTGGGGCTTTGGTCAATACACCTAGTCGCACAACGAACGTGCAACAAGATTCACAAGGACGCACCATTCAAGAAAGCATGACTGAGGATCATCCTCACGGGATGTTAATGCTTGCAGTCAATGCCTCAGATCAGGCGGATACCAGCAGCGTTAAAACCGATTATCAGCAAAATGGCAATGAAATAACCATTAAAGAGACTAAAAATGATGACGGTACAGTGACTAAGGTCATTGATATTCGCAATGGTAATCTCATGCAGGAGACCGATGCTCAAGGGCACAAGACAACCTATACTTATGATGCTTTAGGGCGTGTGCTAACCGAGAACGTCCCAGGGCATGGCTCCATGAGCTATTACTATCAGATGTCACAACAACCGAACCGCTTACCAACAGGTTTTATTGAACAAGGTGCACAAAATATCAGTGCGCAGATCAAACAGGCAGCCAATGGGTTGGAGCAATTTGAAATTAGCTATATTGTGAATGGGCAGACGGTTAGCAAGGAAGGTGATAATTATGATCCTGCAACAGATAGCTTAAAGCAGGATAGTAGCAACCCATTTGCTGATTTAACGCGTATTACTAGTACGACCTATAGTAATTTGCAAGGACAAAAAATCAAAGCGGTGGATATTAATGGCAATGTCACAAGCTATCTTTATGATACGGCAAACAGGCAAGTAGAAGTCGATAATCCTGATGGTACAAAGTCGATTACTGCCTATTATGCGGATGATAACAAGGGTATAAAGACCGAATTTAGCTTGGCAAAGAATGCAAAGAATGCGCAACGCTACGATGTAAGTAATGTTAAAGTCAGTCAAACTGATACGAGAGGCAATGTAGTAGCTGAGTATAGCTTTAGCAATGAAATATTCGATCAAGCCAAGGCTAAGTTAGACTCAGGTACTTACGTTGCCAATGATTATAGCGATATAGGCTTAGTAGATCAGGATGTTCTTAAGGCTATTGATTCCAAGGCGAATTTACTGACACAAGGCAGTAGTGTATACGACAACTTTGGCAATGTGATTCAATCGACGGATAATGATGGCGTTATCACAAGCTATGACTATGACAACATCATATATACCACTGAAGATGACAATGGTCACAAGCAGACGCATTACGGACATATGGTTGCCAGTCACTCAAGTTATCCCAAGGATGTTGTAGATGATAAGAGCTTACAAGCTGTGTCTGCTTATACGATGAATTATGCTTATGATATGTTTGACAACACCGTAGAGAAATCGCTGTCTTATGATAAGGCTACGCCCTATGTACTGGGGATGCGTCAATATGATAATAATGACAATTTGCTAAATGAGTCAGGCAATGGTATTTCGATTAGTCGTCAGTATGATCAAAATGGCAATGTCATACAAAAGGTTTTGCCATACGGGGCCGCTGGAAGCAGTGCGCATGCGGTGGTTTGTAATCAGTATGATGATGTCAACAATCTGACTGAATCGGATGTTTATATTAACAGTGACAGCTGTGCAGCTAAAGATTCATCAAAGCTTGAAGAGACGTTGACGTGGACATATGATCCAACGACTAATGAGCTACTTTCTACGACGAAATCATATGGCGCAGCAGCCAAGATTAAAGATATTAAACCAAGTACGATTAACTATAGCTACTATAAGGATGGCAGCCTAAAAGCCAAGACTTATCCGGATGGCAAGACGTTAAGCTATGTTTATAATGCCAATGGTTCAGTCAAAGGTGCAACAGATCCATTTGGAATGAAAACTGAATTGACCTACAACCCGTTGGGTCAAATTATCAGTGAAACGTTTGTCAAGGGATTAAATACAACAGAAGTTAGCTTCACATATAATAACTGGGGGCAATTGACTGAGCGCGATAGTGGTAACATTATGCAGAAGAGTACATTCAATGACTTGGGCTTGCTAACGCAGATCAGCAATTACTTCAAAGGAAATTTAGTCAATCAATTTAGCTTTAGCTATTACAATGATGGCAATTTAAAGCAAAAAACACGCGAAGATTATAATATCAATGGCAATGCGGGTAAGAGTGTTGAAAGCTATGTTTATGACACGATGGATAACCTTGAAAGCTATACTTGCCAAAATGAATCGGCAAGCATTGGTGGCAATGTCAACCTATGTCCACGCGATCAATATGGCAATATTATCGCCAGTCAAGACTACACCTTTGATCCGTTTAACAATATTAAACAAGAAAAGTCAAAATTTATGCAGTCGTAGCCTGTTGAATCAAGCCTGAAAATGACAAAAGTACGTCATATTTGGGCTTGATCTGAATATCCGCTATTTATAAATCAACAATTATTTAACTATTTACATTGCATGAGGTTTAAAATGTTTAGAAAAGCAATCATTGGTATCACTTTGAGTGCCATGCTGGGGGGCAGTTTTGCCGCAAGTTTACCGCGGGTGAATATTGCGGTAAATGCCCAAGCGCAATCAATTAAACCGACAGAAAATACCATAACGTATAACTATAATGGTGACACACCATTGAAGCTTACGGGCTATATCAATTCGGTTGCAGCATATAATGAAGGTGTCAGTAATCTGCAATATAACGCACAGAATGAAATCATCCGTGATGATCATGGCAATGCGTTGGATTATGATGCCTTAGGTGCAATGATCGAGTTTACAAACGTGCAAAGCTCAGTTGAAGTTCAGTATCAATATGACGCTGAAAGCCATCAAAGTGTTGAGAGTACATTCAATAACAAAGGGGAAGTGCAAACGCGGGAAAGCTTTTATTACTCCACAGGAGATAAGGCCGAGATGCTGGCTGAATCGGACCGTGATGGTAATCAGTTGAGTTACCTGTTTGCCGAAGAGAAAATCGGCAGTATAAACAATAGTGACGAGGCAAACCTGTATATCACCGATCAGGCAGGCTCGGTTGTTGCTTTAGTTTCCAATAGTCAATTGAGTCATGAATATGTTTACAGCCCCTATGGGATAGAGACTGATTTGGATCAATCAACAACCAAGGCTAAAAATGCGCAAGGTTTCGATGGTGAGCGCACCGATAAAGCGACAGGTTATCAGTTTTTAGGCAATGGTTATCGCGCGTATAACCCCATACTCCACCGATTTATGCAGATGGATGATATCAGCTACTCACCCTTTGGCAAAGGTGGCATTAATGGTTATGTCTTTGGTAATAATAATCCCATTATGAATTTTGATCCGAGTGGACATTGGGGTGTTTTAGATACATTTAATGTTATTTTGTTTGGATTGTCACTACTGACACTGGATCCTTTTGGGATTATGGCTTCAACTCCACCTTTAGTTAGATCTATTGTACACAATGCAGCCCATAAGCCCGAGGGTTGGATTGGAAATGCTTTTAATTTACTATTTTCTCTTGTGGGAACGATAGCGCTAGGGATTGGCATATACGGCGCTATAAGAGAAAGTGGGAGTATTATAGTTGGATTAACCGCAGAGGAAGAGGGAGAAGAATCAACTTATGATACATTAAGACTTAATGGTGCTGTTTATTGTGAGGACCTCGAATCAAATGGCAAAGTTACCATGCAATATGTCTCTGATCAAAATGTTGACGATCTCCCTGAAGGCTTAAGAGCAGTCATTAATAATGGTCACTATGAGAATCCTATAACTTATGATAAACTAGGGGAAAAAGATTACTTCGGAACAGTTCACTTCAAAGGTGGTCGTCTTCTAAAATCATGGGTTACAGCCAACAAAACCGGTAACTATGGTACAGTATATAATATATATGATAAGGATTCTGTCAAAGAAATGCTTAGAGATCGAGTAGAGTTTGTAGATCCTGTGAGTAAGATAGAAGTAATTAATATGTCTAAACCACTAGCCGGGACGCGCTACAGATATATCCCATCTTATAACTTTACTAGATTGGAACAAGTAGATATGGAGGATGAGGATGATTTTTCTCCTTCCGCGTTTTTCATACCTTCCGCTCTGAGTTCAGTTATATGGGGTATGATAAGCTACTATCGATGAGTGAGAGCATTCCTAACTCAATCAGAATGGTATTTAAACCAAAAGAGGGCTTTGTTGATTAGCTCGAAATATAACCAGAATTGATATTTTCTCGATAGATGTTAAAATGAGCAATTGCATTCAGAATAGCTAATGGAGCTTTACGAATCAAATTTGGAGCTTTACGAATCAAATTTCAGGTAGGGGATAGCCTTGCGTTTTGCAGCAATTTTTTAAAGTTGATG
>JAQCCA010000118.1 GCA_027621155.1 Pseudomonadota bacterium
CACCCACACCTCATCACATTGAGCTGTTTATTTGCCCTGAAAAAATAGATTCAAATAACCCGCTATGGCAGCATAAAACAGATGATCACAGTACACGCGGCTTTTATACACAGAAACACAGCCAATATATTGCGGATAAGCCAAATTGCGAGCTTATTTTCTTCAATGAACAACATCACCTGACTGAGGCGCGTTTTTATAATATTGTCATTGAAATCGACGGTGTCTTATATACGCCACCTGTTAGTGATGGTTTATTGCCTGGCATTGCGCGTGCTAAACTACTTCAATCTGGACAAATTCATGAGCGCCCAATCTCTGTAGAAGAACTAAAATCAAGCAAAAACATTTATCTTATTAATGATGTTCGAGGTAAAATACCGTGCTTTTTAAGCGCACAAACAACCTGCAAGAAGTGTAAAAATTAAGATGTTACTGTTTATTGACCATTATGATTCATTTGCTCATATTTTGATGGATTATTTTGCCCAATTGGGTGAGGAAATTATCTCATTCAAATCAGATCAACTTGATCAATCGATGGACTACAGCCGATTTAGTGGCATCATTATAGGACCAGGTCCTGGGCACCCTGATGAATTAACGCATTTATACCCTCAAATCAAACGCATCATTGACAGTAACATCCCCATTTTAGGTATTTGTCTTGGTCATCAATTATTAGCGCAATACTTTGGCGCCAAAGTCATTCATGCAACCAATATCATGCATGGACAATGCAGTTTAATTCATTTTATCAATCACTCACTGTACCAAGGGCTACAATCGCCTTTGACAGTGACGCGCTATCACTCGCTAATCGTTGACATAGACAGCTTAAGCAATGATTTACAACCAATCGCACTGACAATGAATAATGAGCTCATGGCATTTGCGCATAAACAGTTGCCTATTTATGGCATCCAATATCACCCTGAAGCTTATTTAACAGAATCAGGATTAAAAACATTACAAAACTTTCTTTTAGCGAATAAGCGCTTGTGCTTAGAGCAAAAGGCGTTATCCTAGTCCAATCAATTGATTTAATAGCCTTTAACATTATCGCCATGACAGCAAAACATCACAATTTACGTGCCTTTGCGAATATTAATATTTCTCATCTTTTGGCTAATCTTGCCAATATCCGTGCATTGCATGCAAATAAATCCATGATTATTATGCTCAAAGCAAATGCCTATGGTCATGGAGCGGTTGAAATTGCTAAGGCATTAGACGGTTTATGCGATTATTTTGGCGTTGCCAGTGTTGAGGAAGGTATCGAGCTTATTTTGGCAGGGATCGAGAAAACCAAGGTCATTGTTTTTTCAGGCTTTTTCTCCAAAGACATGGTACAAACACTCATTGACTACAGACTTATTCCGATTATCCATAGCGCCTATCAATACGAGCTACTTGATGAGTACTTTCAAAGTAAATACGCTGAGATATGGCTTAAAGTTAACACGGGAATGAACCGCTTGGGATTATCAGAAGGCGAGTTTGAAGCGCTTTATCACAAGGCACAATCTTATCAAAAGCCTATTAATGCACTAACCCATTTGGCAGAGTCTGAGTCTTGTGATCAATCTTTCACATTAAAGCAACTACAACGCTTTCAAGCATTAGTCAAAGATAAATCATTTACGCATATCAGTGCCTTTAACTCAGCTGCCTCACTCTTAAATGATGATAATTTCAACACAAATACCATTCGCATTGGTTTAGCACTTTATGGTGCATGTGCTGCCGCACACCCATTATTAAGGTGCACACTTAAGCCTGTTATGACGTTGCATAGTCATGTTGTTGCGATTCAATCCATTGATGTGGGAGACTCTGTTGGTTACAACCGCCAATATATTGCCAAAGTAAAAACCCAAATCGCCATTGTTACAATTGGTTACGGTGACGGTTATCCACAAGCTGCTCCCAACGGCACTATGGTGGCAATCAATGGCAAACTCTATCCAACAGCCGGCAAAGTCTCGATGGATCTTATGGCAATTGATATCGGCATGAATAAAGATATTCATATTGGTGATAATGTCACTTTATTTGGCACCCATGATTTGTTAGTTGATGATGTTGCCAAACACATAGGCACCTCAAGTTATGCTATGCTTACCGCGATTAACCCACGTGTTAAGCGATTTTATTTAACTTCTGCTGATGCGCAGACAGCACGATCTGCAATCAAAGACACAACCGCTTCAACTAAGTGATCTATTCCTGTTGCAACTTCTGCAATACTTTGCCCTAGCATATATGCAGGTGTGCTTACCACTTTATTTCCTTGATCAATACATATCTCAGTAACACATTCATTAACGTGCTTAGCGCCTTTATGCTCAACAATATCAGCCGTTGCTTGGTCATTGCCAATCGTTAACGCCACATTGGGATATATTGCTGCGGCAATAACAGGAGCAATACAGATAAAGCCAACAGGCTTTTGTGCATTTTTAAACTCGTTAATAAATGCCGAAACAATTGGCTCGACAACAAAACTGCTATCTTGTTTAAAGGCAAAATCACATAGGTTTTTAGCCGCACCAAAGCCACCTGGAATAATGAGTGCTGCATAGTCATCTGCGTTGACTAAGGATAGATCCTTTATCTCACCGCGCGCAATGCGTGCTGCTTCTACCAACACATTGCGTGATTGCGGCTCTTCATCACCGGTTAGGTGATTAATTACATGATACTGCATAATATTTGGCGCAACTATCTCATATTCAATAGCACGTTGTGATAAAGATAATAATGTCAACACCGCTTCATGAATTTCACTACCATCATAAACACCACACCCCGCTAATAACACGGCTACTTTCTTTGATTTATGCATCATAACTTCCTATATTCTTGTACTTTACAATCGCTAATCATAAATTGTCAGACAAGTAATGCAATAAATATCAGGGAAAACAACAATAATATCGTCTAGACTCAGACTCAGTTGAATGTAAGAAGTAAGTTGAGGATTAGTATGATAGAACACTTCAATGATCACGCTGCGAATGAACGTACCTATTTATCTTGGGTAAGGACTGCCATTGCACTGATGGCATTTGATTTTTTAATTGAAAAATTTGATATCTTCTTACGCATTATGGCCAAAGGGGTTGGTGTAAGAGCAAGTAACATGATGTCACAATCCGCTGAAATCATTGGCATTTTAATCATGATCATAGCGGTTGTCATCATCATTATTTCGTCAATTCGCTTTGCCATGAATCGAAAAAATATTACTGCCATTCAAACAATCAGCTACAAAACACGCGTCCCAGATATTTTTCTAGGACTATTATTATTAGTAATTACTGTATTTATGGTGACTTATGCGTGGTATATGCTGCTTTATTAATTCGCTTAATTAGCCATTTGTTGAGATAAACGCAAGCTTACGCTTTTTAACACCCCAGCAGCGGCTTAAGACATTGTACTTATTTAAGCCTTTTTGCTTAAACATCTTCATAAAACTATCGCGCTTAACTGTTTTCTCAACAATGCCCGATTTTAACTTAATATCAAAGCGGTTTGCCCATTTACGAATCGTACCATGCTTAAATCCAAGCATCTTCTCAGCGTCTTGATAGGTCATCCCCTCATCTGCGCAACGCTCTAATACTTCTCGTGCACTGCAGTTGTATTTCTGCTGAATAATGTGTTCAAAACTTCCTGTGTACTGATTTGCCATGACTTGTTCCTCTTTTGTCTAGGTTTATAAAAACTCAATAATGTGACACATTCTAAAAATGTAAACTTAAGTCAAGCTTAAGATTTTTATTAATTTTCAACTTTCTTCGCCAAATCGATCCTGAATTAGCACTCTAATGGCATCTAGTGCTTCTTCTTGATCATCACCTTCTGCAGTTAATCGAATCGATGTGCCACAACTTGCTCCAAGCATCATCAATCCCATAATACTTTTGCAGTTTGCCTTAACACCGGTTTTGACAACTTCTACCTCAATTTCGCTACCAAAGCGAAGGGCTAAATTAACCAACTTTGAGGCTGCTCGCGCATGTAACCCTAATTGATTAATCAATACCAAATCAATCTCTTTCATTTGTGTTTCTTTCACTTATCACCTTCTTCTAATACGATGCATGCTTTTGATGCATCATAAACTCTTCCTGCAAGCTCTTCTAAAGATAGCGCCTGCTTATGATATGTCAATGCCTTTAAAAGCATCGGCATATTAAGCCCTGTAATAACGGCTAGATTATATGCACGCATAAATGATTGTGTCACATTCGTTGGCGTTGCACCAAAAAGATCTGTCAACACCAAAAAGCCATCACAATCAGGCATGCTTTTGAATGCGTTTTCAACACGCACCAACAATTCTGGCTGATCATATGAGCAGGAAGACACCACTTGGATATAGTCTTTTTGAATCTCAACCAAACGCGTCGCTACTTCAAGCATGGATTGTCCAATGCGACCATGCGTAATCAGTACAACTCCAATCATCCTTTTAACTCCCTATGACTCACAATCACATTATTGAAACTTGCTCTTAATTGATCAGCCAACTGCTCAACAATATATACTGATCGATGTTGACCTCCTGTGCAACCAACGGCAATATCAATATAGCTTTTACCTTGCTGCTGTTGCAGCTCACACCACTTTAAAAGAAACTTACTGATATCAGCTATCATTTCTAACACTTGTGGCTGCTTTTGCAAATACTCAATCACATCAAAATCAAGCCCTGTTTGCAGGCGTAAACGTTTATCCCAATAGGGGTTAGGCAGACTCCTGACATCAAAAAGATAATCAGCCTTTTGTGGCATTCCATATTTAAAGCCAAAGGAAAAAATCTTAATCTGACTGGATAATTGATCTTTACCTAAGAGTTTTTGACAGACGATTTCTCTAAGCTCTTGCAAACTTAAATTGGTTGTATCCAACGTATAATTAGCAATACTCGCATAGCTTTCCAAAATCGTAAACTCTGTATCAATTGCATGTTCTAGTGTTGTTGTTTTATCAGAAAAAGGATGACGTCTACGTGTTTCATCATAGCGTTTTATCAGTACATTTCTACTCGCTTCGATATACCAATAGGTAAGATGCACCCGATACTTTTCCTGCAAATGCTCAACATCATACGTATCATTGCCTAAAAATGAATGAGGTGCCAATGAAACGACAATATTTTGTTTGTACTGAGGATTGCTTAAAACATAAACAAGCGTTTCTTCCAATAAAAATAAAGGCAGATTTTCAATACAGAAAAAGCCCTGATCTTCCAATATACTCAAAACAGTTGACTTGCCAGCACCAGAAACACCAGCCAAGAGCACAACCGATTTGGATGCACTATTCACGCAATTTTTACCATTTCCACTCATCATAATTTGCTCAGTTTACCAAAGCTTTCGTATTTACCCTAATCTATTTTGCAACTGCTTCGCGCACTCATGCCAAGCTTTATCAAAGACATCAATTTCAATCAAAGGTAAAGCTAAGGTCTGTGCTTTGTTAATATATTTTGGATCTTTCTCTTGACGATATAAATAGACAACATGACTAATGACAGCCTGATCTAGTGCTTGTTCAACTTGAATAAAACCCTTCTTTTTATGATGCATAACACCAAAATATTGCTCATTACATAAGAACCCTTGGTAAATATCATTTATTTGAACGACTCTCACCAAGTCATCTGCTACAAGATAGAAATCCAAATACTTAATTAAATAATCACATAATTCGGTTTTACCAACATTTGGCGCACCAATGATCAATAATCCTGTGCCTATATTATTAGTCACAAAGCTTGCATGCCAATATTGCATTGTTTTTCTTAATGTATTAACAGGGTTGAGTATTACCTAAGAACAGCTGATAAAGCGCTTCATTTGAATTAGCTTCTTTAATTTTCTCAAGCACTCCTTCCTGCTTTAGAAACTTCACTAATTCAGCCATAAACTTAATATGCACATCATTAACATTCTGTGGGAAAATTGCAGCAATTATGATACTCACTTTACGATCTTCCTCACCATATTCAATGGCTTCTTCTAAGGTTAATACAGCCAAGCGCGTCATTGTTAAGCCTTCAATTCGACAATGAGGTACGGCAACCTCCTTGCCAATAGCAGTATTACCAATGCGTTCACGCTCAAAAAGCTTCTGATAAATCGTATCAGCAGTGATATCGATATCATCATCTTTTAATAACTGGCTTAATACCTCGAAAACGCGCTTTTGACTTTGCAAGGCTGCTTTGTTAATAACACGTTGCGGAGAAATAAACGAAGATAGGAAATTCATAGGTTTATGGTTGATTATTCAACGAAATGGTGCGTTATTCTATCAACGTTCCTCGTCAATATCCACTACTTCGTCATCGGCCATTAATGCTTCGGCTTCAGGGCGCTCAGCACGATGATCTTTTAATTTTTGCTTATGCTTTCTTACTTGAGCATCTAGCTTATCTTGCAACATATCAATAGTTGCGTACATATCTTGAGAGTCAGACTTAGCCACAAACTCAGTCCCTGGCACATTAATCACGGCTTCAGCCATTTGCTTGCCTTTCTCAACCGACAGAATAACGCGTGCAGCAATAATATGGTCAAAGTGATTGTCAAGCTTACTCAACTTTTCATCGACATATTGCTTTAATGCAGGGGTAACTTCTAAATGACGACCTGTAATTTGAATTTGCATAGTGCAGTCCTCCATTGTATAGCCACGAGTATCGTGGGGGTTTGTAAGTCAACTTTGAATAATTCAAAGATAGCGCCAACACGCATGAATTGCCAGCAAGTTCAGCATAATTTTATCAATTATTTTCTTGTGATTGTGCTTGATTTTTTGAATTCGTTGGCTCTTGGGCTTTACTCTTATCGTTTTCATTTGCATTAAAATAGTTATCTATTTTTTCAGCTCCTTTTTGTGCAGCCTCTTTGGTGTTTTGCCAGCCCTCAGCTGCTAATTTTTTAGTTTTCTCCCAAGCATCATTGCTAGCATCTTTAGTATTGTGCCAACCTTCAGCGGTTGCTGATTTTGTTTTATCCCAGCCCTGCTGAGCATAGTCGCCCGCCTTATTGGCAGCATCTTTAGCTACTTCTGCACCTGAGCTTGCTGTATCTGATACATTTTGTTTAAACAATTCCCAGTTGCTACCAAAATTGCAATCACTGGTTTTTGCTGAGCAGCTTTGTGTCGCTGGATTATCTTCTACTTTAGCCTGATCATTTGCTTTAGCAGTCAGGGTGCCTCGGGGCTCATAATAGATTTTGGGACATCCAAGT
>JAQCCA010000119.1 GCA_027621155.1 Pseudomonadota bacterium
TGATTTTGCTATAAAAAAATAATGCGTCACCTCTGGTCTAAATTGCGCTTAAAATACAATTAACTGAAATAAAATGGGTGAGAAGAATAATCACGATCCATGTGAAAATGATTAAATTAATATAGGTGATTACTCTTTATTAATCATCTTATTAAAGTAGTCATATGCCCCTTTTCTAAAATAAACATCTCCGCTTTTATCCTTAAAGCATTGATGGTCTTTATCTTTTATTTTAAAGCTAAAACTATTAACATCTATCTTGATATCTTTAGCATTATTAGCTTTAAGGTATTTAATAAATTCGCTCTGATACTCCAAAAAATCATCATATCTCATTTTGCCTTTAGTGTTGCTTTTATAAGAGTTTGGAAAAAGATTCACAAGCATCTCTTGATCATTTTCTCTTAGCATCATCTTAAAATATTTGATCGCGCCTTTTTTAAAATAAATACGACCATTCTTATCTTTAATAATTTTATAATCTTGACCATCTACTCTAAATATAAAGTCACGTTCACTCGACTGAACTAAAGTGGCATTGATGGATGTTATAAATTTAATCATAACATTTTCGTATTTTTTAAAATCATCATACATCATCTGATTTATCATAAGTTAATCCTTATTAGTTTCACTTTCTATGAAAATGGCATTATTTGGCAGTGAAGTTATAATAGATTCTTTACCATTAATCTTATTCCTTAAAACAACAAAATTCCCAAGCTTAAAGCAAAAATACCATGAAGAAATACCATTGATTTCAATTTTAATTTTACGATTAATAAAACAGTTAAAATTATCTATCGCATCATCAAGATTAGGATAATTTAGCTCATTAGTTGCAAATTCTCTAATAAACTTGAATGGTAGCAACAACTCATAATCTTCGATTGATAGATAAATATTTTTGTTATTTTTAAGCTGTTTAATTAAATACATCTGCAAATCATTAAGCGCACTATTTGAATAAATTTTACCCGCAGCCATTAACGTATTTTTCTGTTTGATATCGTTGTCGACATCATCAAAATTAATGCTTGTTGATTGTTCTATAACACTCCCTTTGTTTTTTAAACTTTCTGCTTTTGATATTTGTGCCTTATTGTTGTATACTTCATCAGTAGACTGCTCATTTTCTACTACATCATCTGACCAATCATCCCAGTCGCCCCAGTCATCATTCTCTGCACTTTTCTCTCCAATATTTTCCCCCATATTTTCATTTAAACCATCATCACCAGAAACACTAAAAGCAAATAAATCATTAGAATCATCTTTATTAATTAAACGCTTATTTTGATCCTCTTTTATTGCTTTCTCAGCTTGAATATCCTGCTTTGTCTGCTTCCTTTTCTCGGCTTCTTGTATGTATTCTTGCGCTTCTTCTGCGGAGATTTTAACTTCATTGACTTTTTCCATAATAAATCGAATATTCTTGCGACCCTGCTCAGTCTCTCTATCTTCCTTAACTTCATCACTTAACACATAATTAGCAAATGCCTCATCATCTGATACAACTCTAGGAAATACCACCTTGTAAGCTTCGTTCGCTGCATTTATAAAGATGGCATGACCATTTGGTAAAGAGGTTAACATTTCATGCGTAAGCAGCGTGGTTTCCACCGGTGTAATTTTATCACCATTGGTTGTCCTAAAATCACCGACACTTTTATCAATTACACCGGACTCTTGAACAACGCCTTTAACTGTTACTTTATCAAACGTCTCAAGAATGATTTTTGTTAAATCATCATCTTTTAGCCTAAATATGATTTTAAAGCCTTGTGAGTTCGCCAGTATCTGCTTGGCTTTTTCTTTATCACCTCTGAAAGCCACAACAATATCACTAATCGTTTGCGTTGCCCACGTCACCCTAATCCCTGTACTTCTCGCTTTGTTTAATAACTGAATGGCAGACTCAGTCGCAACTTCTGCCATCTCATCAATAAAGATATACGCGCCTTGCCCATCTTTACCTGCTTTTCTGCCATTATCATTTAGCACACCAGCACAGTTGGTTAAGTCCTGCAAAAATGCACGCACCATTGTTTCTGACAATATTTTATTGGCAAGAGAGCTAATCCCTATATATACAATTTGATTACGCTCAGGGTTATCCAGCATTTCTTTAACATTGTATTCTTTGCGTTTGTAATAATTGCCATCCTTGTCTTGATAATAACTGCCATCTCCTCTTTGCTTTAACAAATCACTTTGATAATACGAAAACATGCTTGATTGCTGGGTGTTATTGATTTTACTGAGTAATGGAAAAACACTGCTTATCATTTTTCTACGATGCGTTTCATCATTTTTAGTGATCTCGTATAAATCAAAATCAACTCGCTTAGCCATGCCAATGTAGTCTATTTCAATACCCGATGTTTCATCATTCAACTCATCCTGTTTTAACTGTACATATTTAAGAATTGCCATATTACGGGCTTGCATTTTGCTTAACTCTTTCTTGTCCTCTTTGGCTTTCTTAGCATAATCTTTAGTAAACTTTTCAACTTTCTCGTGAAAGTCAGGATACAAAGGCGGATATATCTTTTCACAATAACGCCTTAATAGTTCAATCGGTCTTGAAACATAGAAGCGCAAAGATGCAGGGTCAATTTTGACATTAATTTCATGCAGAGCTTGCGCCACCTGATTAATCGCCATCCATGATTCTTCGGTAAAGTTCTGACCTGAGCCACCTTGCGATAAACTCGAGGTTATTCTGTTTGCCACTTGACTAACATCGCTAAAATTACCAAAGAAATTCGCCTTTGCGGATAAGTCATGCTGTCCAGCATGAATCACCATAAAATCATCTATTCTTCCAGCATCTAACGCTGCACAAAACATATTAATCAAAGTATCTAAATCACCTTTAGGATCTAGGTAAATCACTAAGCGACCTTTTCTAATATCCTGAGTCATTAGCGTATTGAATCCAACGGTTTTCCCCGCGCCAGTTGTGCCAATAATGCAACCATGGCTCGCTCTATTTGATTCCGTTGCCCATATTCCAAAGCTATCACCCTGATCTAAACCATGATAAAGTGCTTTACCTGCTAAATCGGGAATTATAGGAAATCCGATTAATTTTAAGCAGCTATCTAACCTAGGATGCCTTTTGCGCAGATCACTGACTGATTGATTGTGATAACGCCAATTAAAAGGATTAAAAGTGGTGGGTAATGTGAAAGAATCTACAAAAGACCGATGCTTGCCATCATAGATCATATTTACCCATTTCTTTTTAGGCTTGTTACGCTCCTCTTGCAAGGTATATAAAAGCTGCCTATGCTTAACTTCCCACAAAAAACCATCACCGACATACAAATCGGGTTTTTTAGGATGATTTGCTAAGTGATCGGTAGATAGCGGTACATTACCATTCGTTAATACTTTCGGTGCCATAAAACTTAATCGATGCTGATAACGCCAATCTAAATAAGCTGAACGCAAAAAACACACGCCCCACGTGAACATGACAATGTTATGGATAAATGACTCCTGTGGTGTGAATGGCAGTAAAAAATAACCTTGCCAATACGAAAACAGATACCCCATCAAGAGTAAACCGCACATTAAATGCCAAACAAACAAACTGGTAAATGGGTTATCGATTTGTTTTTGCATATCTAGCTCAGTCAACCACTTAAAAAAACCATTTAACCGATCGATACACCACACATATAATCCCCATAGAATCTTAAATGGCTCAATAAAAGTAGCGCGACATATCTCTTTTAGCACAACCTTATTTTTAGTCATTCATAACCTCCCAACTTATAAATATTTCTTAAATCGCGACAACATCGTATAAAACAACACCACGCTAATTAAACCAATGATAAAGAAAACCAATAACGGATTAAGATTAAATGGCAACACCATATACACAACGATGACACATAGCGGCAAATAACTTACTAAAAACTTAACCAATCTGTACTTTGCATCTGACTCTCTATCAATCCCCAACCGTCTATACAATCGCTTACGATTCCCCGTTAAAATACCCAACACAATACCCAGAAAATACATAACCACCAATGATAGCGAGGTCACTAGCTTCATGAGGGAAATTAAAAGCGCCATTGCAATAATAATCACAGCATTCTGAGCAAAGCCCGTGCTTGATAAAATTAACGAACCTGTCGATCCTTTAACGCCAAGTGCCCGATAAGCATCAATCCCATTATCTACACTTGATGCTAGGTTTTGATTATTCGGTAAACTTCCCAACCACCCCATTGTTTGTGTTGTCGCTGACTGTATCCCATGACTTAGCCATTGAAACGTGCTGAAAATTAATGAATTATCACTGTATTGATTGATGCGTATCGCCAAATAGTCGTAGTTATGTTGCAGTAGCATGTAAGCAGATTCAAAACCACCTATAGCCCACACCACAAAATATACAGCCAAATAAATACCAAGCACCCAAAGCATCAGCTTAAAAACTCCCCACGCTATCTTAATGGGAAATGTTAGTAACAATATTTTTTTGCTCGTCTGCGTTCGAGCATGTGTTACCTGATCCTGTTCTTCTGACATCGCTACACCTATCTCTTAATTTTCATAAAACAAGGTTATATCCTGTTAATTTACAAAAATAACTTGCCAAACCCTGTCGGAATGAACGACCACCACTTGTGCCATTACAATAACCCTTTTCTTTTTTGGTCATTACTTGGCATCGACTCCAGTGTTCAGCAAACCTCGAATAATCTAATGCGGCTAGTTTCTTTGCGGCTTGATCTAATTGCTCTAAAATTTCACCATCACCATTGGTTGGTGTGTTTTTATAAATAATCGTATAAACGACTATGCCTAATGCTTGGATAACACTTGAGCTTAACTGGTGACCTGTTTTATCTTTTGCAAATCGTTCTCCCTGATAGGTTGCCCATTGCTCAAAAAACAATGAGCCTAAAGAGATTACTTTTTCCAGTGATTCCTTGCTGATCTCTGTGCCGTCTTTAAGCAACAATGACACGCCATTCCTTGTTTGCAAATAATCTCCGCCCACAACGCCTCGACAATACCTTGTTAAAATACTTAATGTCGTTATATGATTTGTATGTGATGATACGGCTGTTTTACTCTCACTCATCCCCCCGTTATTTTTAATCACGGGCATCTTAGCCATATCCCTCGCCCAATTAATGATGGGATCCGTTGAGTTCAAGCGCATCGCATGCCTTGGCTGAACTTTGGTCTGTGTGAAATTAATATCACTAAATAGCTGACCAATATCTTCTTTTTTCAAGTCTCGATCATTACCAAAAATAATCTTGACCGACACCTCTAAGTTAGCCACAAGCGAGCGTAGCATCTGTCGCCTTTGAATCCGTGCCGTATTGGGCTTGCTGACACCTCGTATTGTTGGCTCATAGCCACCAATCGTCCGCATAAATGTATTTAAACGCCCCAATCCATCACTAGCAAAGGCGGTTTGCGGGTCAAACTCAATCATATCTAAACGGTCATCAAACTGCCTAATCAGTGGACGTTTGCTTAAAGCAATTGTGATCGTTGGAATACATCCCGCCACATCAACACGACCCAGTAAATGGTTAGAATAATAATCCTCAAATGCATCACAACGACTGACCGTGGTCACTCGCTGAACATCTTTGTAAAGCGCTGCCAACTCGTCCGGTAATGCTCTCATCGACAAACTATTGAGCAGTGATTCAACACTCATCTGTGTCACAATGTTTTTAGTAATACCAAACGGTTTGCGTGAGATCATGCCGCTGACTTTAGTCGTTAAACTCGATTGTCTGCGCGTTGCGTTGCCAGAAACATCGACACCTGTTTCGTTTATATTTTCTAATACTTCTGTCATCTTTCCTTTACCCTTATTTTTCCTTATTTGCTTTATTTGCCTTTTTTCACTTATTTCTTTATTTCTTTGTTTCTACGGATATTGGATACCGACTTGCTGCAACAGTTGCATTGTCATCGCCAATTCACTTTGCAATTGGTGTTTATATGCCAACATATCCGCATAATTTTTTTGTGCCAACATCACCGCCATTTTGCGATATAACTGCGACTTGCTATAGTTTTCCTGAATCTTCTTTATTTCATCTGTGCCAAAGTCATCTGCTGCTTTATTTGTCAAAGGATTGTATAAATTTGCCTGATCAATTTTGATCGATTGCGTTAGCGTATTTGCCGTACCTTTATACGCCTGCTCTTGCAATTGCTCAGCTTGCTTTTCAACATCATTGCTGTGGTCAATAATCGGCAGTGTTGATAATGTCATTGTATTTATATCACTGACATTATGTGTTGCGGCATCTTTGGCAACCCATTCATGGTTTTGGCTTTTTTGAATATAATTGCTGCCGTTCTCGGCTAAAGCGGATAAGCTGTCACACGCCAGATCATTGAGCGCATTAGATAACGAATAATTCCCACACACATCAACCGCCTGACTGGAGATTCTTAGACGTTGATTTTCACCATCTAATCGTGCCTGATTGTTTCTAACGATTTCATTGGAAAAACTATTATTAATGACATCGACAGAGCCACTTGAACCTTGAATTTGTGCCATATATTTATTGATATACTCATTTTTTAAATCATTAAATGATTGCGCCATTTCCTGTAACGACTTTAAGCGATCAGCCATTTTTAACTCGTCACCCGTTGGCACTGCCAACGCAAGTTTTGAAGATAAGCACAACAGCAAAAGTAGATGAAATAAAGCAAAAATAAGAGACGGTAAAAAACGGTTCACATCAACCTCCTTTTTTGATTACTTAATCATATTTTTAATATCATACGAAAGCTTATCACCCGTTAGATACTTCAAATACTTACACGCATCACCATTGTTAAAATTTGGCAAATAGTCTTTTAAACTGAAATCCGGCAATCCGGATAACTGCATATTTAACCCACATAAACCATTACCGTTTTTTAAGAAAAATGGGTTGTTCTCAACTTTGTTATCTAAATTCAATGTCTTACATACATCGGTATTTAAATTTGGCTGCTTAAAATGACACACGGCACTAAACCCAGAGTTAACCATTAATAAAGCAGTCAATAATGTTAATTTAGGTTGAATCTTCATACTTCCCCTTACTTTCATTTTTACCTTTTTTACCTTTTTTACCTTTTTTACCTTTTTTACCTTTTTTACCTTTTTTACCTTTTTTACCATTTTTGCTCGCTTTTAATCTCTTTGTTTGTATTGAAAATTCAACGGGCAAGCAGAATGCACAATACGGG
>JAQCCA010000120.1 GCA_027621155.1 Pseudomonadota bacterium
ATAAATTAATCGATAAAGAAGGTCCGTTTATCGATAAAGCATATGATACGGATGGTAAGCCAACTAAAGCCGCTTTAGGGTTTGCCAAGTCTTGTGGTGTGAGTTTTGATAAACTTACCACCATTGAGCACAGCAAAGGCGCGCGCCTTTTTTATCAAGTGGCACAAAAGGGGCAGCAAACCAAAGAGATTATTGCTGAGATTATTGATGGCGCTTTGAAGAAATTACCGATTCCCAAAATGATGCGCTGGGGCGATGAGGAATATCAGTTTGTGCGTCCTGTGCATTGGGCGATATTGCTTCTTGCTGATGAGCTGGTTGATGCTTCCTTTTATGGTTGTAAAGCTTCACATATCAGTTATGGTCATCGCTTTCACGCGCCAGATGCAATACACATCAATGATGCCAGTGAGTATATACGTAAACTGGAAGCGGCGCATGTATTGGTTGACTGGCAAGTGCGTAAAGACAAAGTAGTCACTTCTGCCAAAGTCTTAGCCGAGAAACATCAAGCCAATGCAGTGCTAAATGATGATTTAGTTGAAGAGGTTACAGCCATTGTCGAGTATCCGCATGCTTTATTATGTGATTTTGATCAGCGCTTTTTACGCGTGCCACAAGAAGCATTAATATCAGCCATGGAAGAACACCAAAAGTGCTTTGCCTTGGTTGATGATAACAATAAGATGATCAATCATTTTATTACCATGAGTAATATCGTGAGCTCCAACCCACAAACGGTGATTAAAGGTAACAATAAGGTAATGGCCGCACGTTTATCAGATGCCGCATTTTTCTATGATACCGATGTTAAAAAGCCGTTAGAAACGTATGTTGAAAAGCTAAAAGTTGTTACATTCCAAAAAGCGCTAGGCTCTGTATTTGATCGCACAAAGCGCATCGCTTTGTTAGCGCAAGCGATTGCTAAGGTCATTGGTGCAGATGAGCAGCTTGCGCATCGCGCGGGTTACTTAAGTAAGGCAGATCTCATGACCGATATGGTCTATGAGTTTACTGATCTACAAGGCATTATCGGTAAATATTATGCTAAAGCACATGGTGAAGATGATGCAGTATGTCAGGCAATTGAAGAGCAATATTGGCCAAAATACGCAGGCGATAAGCTACCTCAAAGTAAAGTAGCACAAGCGCTAGCCATCGCTGAGAAAATGGATACTTTAGTTGGCATATTTGGCATTGGACAAAAGCCAACAGGGGATAAGGATCCATTTGCTTTAAGGCGTGCAGCGATTGGTGTGCTACGTATATTAAAAGAGCATCACTTAGCGATCTCTTTATCAACCTTGATTGAGTTATCGATCAACACCTTTCAAGCGGGTCAATTAAGCGCACAAGCAGATTTAAAGGATAGTTTGAAGCAATTCTTTATTGATCGCTTAAAAGTGATCTATAAAGAAGAGGGTGTAGCCGGAGAAATCTTTGAAGCGGTCAAGGCTGTTGATCATGCTGATGTTGCTGATTTTGATGTGCGTATTAAGGCTCTGATTGCCTTTAAATCGCATAGAGCATGCGAGCGCTTGGCACAAAGCAACAAACGTGTTGCCAATATTCTGGCAAAAAATGCCATAAATAATGTGTTGAGTATTGATCAAAGCTTATTACAAGAAACTGCGGAGATTAACCTATTTGACGCATTGCACGCTGTTGAAAGCAAATTATCTACGTTAATCAGTGACAAAAAATACCAAGAAGCGTTATTGATTTTATCAACACTCGATGAGCCGATTGCCGAGTTTTTTGAACACGTCATGGTTATTGCTGAGGATGAAAAGATTAAAAACAATCGTCTGGCAATCTTACAAAAAATAGCATATTTATTTCGTCAAGTAGCTGATTTATCTGTTTTATAACAGCTTAACAGCCATGACAAATCATTGTTGTAATGGCTGTCTTGTTTTAATCAAGATTGCTTGCTAATGACTTCGCAAGTTCAATTGGTTTATCTACCATCATAATATGCCCGCAATCGATAATATCATGCTCCCACTCATCATTGTTGCGTACTCTTTCTTCAAAAAGCTGATGATGAACAGGGTAGTTTCCTGCCAGAATATACTTATGCGGAATTTTGCGCCAAGCCATAGTGTTTACTACTTCTTTAAATGTATTTATCGGGTGTGGTGAGCAGCGTCTGGTTAATAAGGCTTTTTTACCAGGATCAAGCACATTAAAGTCTTTCGGTGGGATGAAGTTGGGATTGCCCTCAAGTGATGTATCGATAAAAAGATGCTTAACCTTCTCTGGAATCATATCCAATAGACACTTTCCCTCTTTAGGAACAAAAGCATCAACAAAAATAAGTTTTTTTATGCGATTGCCAATATGCTCAGCAGCACTAGCGATAAGTAAACCAGAATAACTATGCCCACATAGGATGACGTCATTGAGTTCTTCTTCAATGATAACCTTGATAACATCCATAACATGTAAATTATAATTAACCTGATCGTTCATCAAATGTCTTCTAACACCCAATCCAGTTAATGATGGGGTATATACTTCATGTCCGTTTCTTCTAAGCTCATTAGCAGTTTCTTTCCAAGACCAACCGCCAAACCAAGCGCCATGAATTAATACAAAAGTTGGCATAATGAATACCTCTTAGTTTCGGTTTTGATAATTGTTATCATTTGTAGAGTAAGCTTATTTTGTGCTTGTATAAAGCGTTATAGCAGAAATATTTAATTATAGTGTCTGGTTTGCGTGATTTTTAGCTGTAACTTGTCCATAAATGCATTAATAAATGCAATTCGCTCTTGGGCTTGAGGTAAAGCTTTTTTAATCATCAATTTCTGATCCTGGCTTAATTGGAAATCTTGTGGTTGCATTTGCACTAGCGTAATCAGGTGAATAGGATCAAATTCAAGTGGTGTGTTAAAACCTATCTTGCCCCCTGATGAATGCATTTCGATTTTATGAATACCAAGGTGAGTGGCGCTTAATTTCAAATGAGTGATATCAAATAAATACTGCGCATGCTCGGGCAATAAACCAAAGCGATCAATCACTTCAACTTTGATTCTATCTAGCTCATCATGTGTTTCCGCACTGGAGATGCGTTTGTAAAGCCCAAGACGCGTGTGCACATCATAAATATATTCTTCAGGGAAAAGTGTAGGGATCCTAAGCTCAATTTGGGCATCTAGCTGGAAGGATTGATTGATCTTGGTTGCATCAAATGTTTCGCCTTTTTGTAGTGCTGAAATGGTTTTTTGCAGTAAGTCCATATAAAGATTAAAGCCAATGCCTTGCATATTACCACTTTGCTCTTTACCAAGCATTTCACCTGCGCCTCGGATCTCAAGATCATGGTTAGCCAGCATATAGCCGCCACCTAATGACTCTGTTTCTAAGATCGCTTCAAGGCGCTTTTTAGCGTCTTTTGCTAATGATGCTTCAGGTGGTGTCAGTAAATAAGCATAAGCTTGATGATGTGAGCGTCCAACACGACCCCGCAGCTGATGCAATTGCGCTAAGCCAAAATTGTCAGCGTGTTCAATCACAATGGTATTGGCATTAGCAATATCAATACCGGTTTCAATAATTGTGGTGCATACCAGAATTTGATAGCGGTTTTGTTGGAATTCAAACATGATTTTTTCAAGTTCACGCTCGCGCATTTGCCCATGCGCTACTGCAATTTTGATATCAGGGAAAAGCTTTTGTAACTCCTCAGCCTTATGATAAATCGTGCTAACACTGTTGTGAAGGTAGTAGGCTTGCCCACCTCGTAATGCCTCACGCATTACGGCTTCTTTGACAATGCCACTGTTATATTGTCGAACAAATGTCTTAACCGATAGGCGTTTAGCAGGTGCCGTGGCAATCACTGACAAATCGCGGATATTAGAAAATGCCATATTTAATGTGCGCGGAATAGGTGTCGCCGTCATCGTTAGAATATCAATATTAGCGCGCATGGCTTTCATTTTTTCTTTGTGTGTGACGCCAAAGCGATGTTCTTCATCGATAATTAACAGTCCCAGATTATGGAACTTAATTTTCTCAGATAATAATTTATGCGTACCGATCACAATATCGATATTACCATCGTTGATTTGTTTGATCGCAGCATTTTGCTCTTTGGTTGTTTTAAAGCGTGACAGTACCTCAACGGTTGCGCCCATCTCACTAAATCGATCACTAAAGTTATCAAAATGCTGTTGCGCTAATAAGGTAGTAGGCGCTAAAACAGCGACTTGTTTATTGTTACTTGCCGCAATAAAGGCGGCACGCATAGCCACTTCTGTTTTGCCAAAGCCGACATCACCACACACCAAGCGATCCATTGGTTTATCTGAGATCATATCTTTAATGACATCATTAATTGCAATGGCTTGATCAGGTGTTTCTTCAAAGGGAAACCCTTCACAAAATGCCAGATAATCTTTTTCATGGAAGATATTGCCATAGCCTTTTTTGAGAGCACGCTCTGCATAAATTGCCAACAAATCAGCGGCAACATCATTGATCTTTTTAGCCGCTTTTTCTTTTTCTTTTTGCCAAGTATCGGTGCCAAGCTTACTAATAGGTGCATGTTCAAGCTCAGTACCACTATAGCGACTGACTAGGTGCAGTGCATAGATTGGCACATATAGCTTTTCATCATTTTTAAATTTAAGCGTTAGAAACTCAGTGTCTTGTGCGCCGAAATCAAGTTTAGTTAAGCCATCAAAGCGCGCAATGCCATGCTCAATATGTACCACCGGACTGCCTAGGCTTAATTCCGATAAGTCTTTAAGGGCGACAGTAGGAATAGCTTCATTTTTTTGTTTAATGCGTGTGCGTAGATTGATGGCACTATGATTTGCAAATAAATCAAACTCGGTAACGATGAGTGTTTTATTCGTCTTATTGTGGGTAATAATGCCTTGGGTAAAGGGCGCGACAGTAATCGAACGTGCTGAGCCCGATTCAAGCGCATCACTGAAGTTGACATAGGTATCAAGCTTTAAGCCTAACTTACTTAGGTTTTCATACATAAGCGCTTTTCTACCAGGACTTTCAGCACAAAAAATAACTTGGTTAAAGCTTATATTTGTTAATAAATCCAGAAGTTTTTGATAGGGCTCTTTATATTGATAATGTACATGAATATCAGGTAATGCTTGAACTTCAAGGTTATTTGCCTTAGTTTTATCTTGAGATAACCATTTAATGTGCGTGAAGTCTTTGATTAAGCCATTAAATGCAGCAGGTGATAAGAAAACCTGCTCAGGTTGTAAAATAGGGCGCTCGCGATCATGGGCTAATTGGTCATGTCTTGTCAAAATATCAGTGTGATATTTCTCTAATGACAATTGGCAGTTATAAATGCTATGAATGATCGTATCTTGTCGTAAATAGTCAAAGAGCGTGTTAACACGTTCAAAGAATAGTGGCAGATAAAATTCAATACCACTGATCATCTGCCCTTTAATGATACTTTGATAAATTTGATTTTGAGTATCCGCGTGCGGTATGAGCTCATACCAGTTTAGTGCAAATTGATCGAGTGTTTTTTTATCAAGGACAAACTCTTGTGTCGGTAAAATGTTGACTTCATCAATTGGCGAGTGAGAGCGTTGTGTTTCCACATCAATACAGCGGATACTGTCAACCTCATCGTCAAATAGATCAATGCGATAGGCGTCATCCGAGCCCATCGGAAAAATATCCAAGATACTGCCGCGCACACTAAACTCACCTCGAGTAATCACTTGAGTGACATTTTGATAGCCTGTTGTTTCTAGTTGACGTTTTTTTAGCGTTAAATCAAGCTTGTCACCTTTTTTGATCATAAAGGCATTAGCATGCAAAAAGGACTTTGGTGGCAGATATTTAGTCAGAGTATTAACACTGGCAATGATAATGCTATTGGGATTATTTTGAATCTGGTTTAATGTGTTTAAACGTGATGAGATCACATCTTCACTCGCGGAGAAGTAATCAAAAGGCAAAATCTCAAGATCAGCAAAATGCAATATGGTTTTTTGCGGCAGTAGAAAACACAGCTCATCATATAACTGTAGTGCGACTTGTGCACTTTCACACACTAATAAATGAGGCTTTTGATCATTTGCCAAGATGTATTCATTTAAGGCAAGCGATAGTGCCGTAGGAATGGCATTGGCATAAATATTGCGTGTCGCTTTTGGCAGAATCTGCATGATAAATTTAAATCTAGAATATTGCGTGGCGTTATTTTAGCGAACTGACTTGGCATATACCAGAAAATACCAGAAAAGATGGCAATTATTGCGCAGTATAACCACCATCAATGGCAATATTGCTGCCTAATAAAAAACTGCCGGCTTGATCAATTAGATAATAAATTAAACTCGCTACTTCCTCAGGTTGTCCTAAGCGCTTTGCCGGTTGTAGTAATTGTTCTTCTTTATGAATGGCGTTGATATCAGCACCTGATTTTTGACAATAATTTCGTATTGCCTGCCAATAAAGTGGTGTTTCAATCGTGCCAGGACAAACACAATTGGCAGTAATATGATCTTTAGCATAATCAAGGGCGATGTTTTTGGTCAGCTGAGCAATGGCAGCTTTTGTTAAACCATAAACCGCTGAGTTATTTTTAGCAACAAAAGACTGATCAGAGCCAATAGTAACAATGCGTCCACCATCGATGTTTTGTTTCATCAATTGAATGGTTTCTTTAAGCACAAAAAAGCATGAGGTAAGGTTGGTGTTTAATACGCGAAAATAGTCCGTTTCTGATGTGTTTTCAATGCTAGCAGAGAAGTGAATACCCGCATTAGAGATAAGCGCGTCAATGCGTGGATATTTTTCTTTAATGTGTTTAAAAGACTCACTGATTGCCGCAACTTGACTTAAATCAGTTTGAATATAATCAATACCTTTAAGCTCGTTGGGAGCAATATCAAGATTAATCACCTGATAATTATTGGCATGAAAGAGCTCACAACAGGCTTTGCCAATGCCTTGGCTGCCACCAGTAATAATAATGTTTTTTTTTGAGGTCATAACGAAACTTGATTGCTTTATTTATGACTGTTAACTGTAAAGAAAAAGTGACTGAAAGCAAGAAAAACAAGAAAAACAAGAAAAACAAGAAAAACAAGAAAAACAAGAAAAACAAGAAAAACAAGAA
>JAQCCA010000121.1 GCA_027621155.1 Pseudomonadota bacterium
AATAGGTGGTTAGAAAAATAAGCTTACTGAGTTTTGCTGATCTTTTTGTCAATTTTATCTATCAGGATTAACCCACCGTCTGTACTGAGTGCTTCACCATCAAAAGATACTTTAACATCTTTATTATTTATACGACCAAAGGGGTATTTTTCCATCTTAATTTACGTTGCAATTTGCAATAGCTATAAAATGGGGTCAAAACCATATAAATAAAGGGTTAAATAAGAAAAAAGAACCATTATTATGCAATATTCAGGGTAACCATTATGCATACTGAATTCCATCCCCACACAAAAGGGAAAAGAGCCTAATAAGCTGAAGGTTTTGACCAGAAGATGTTATGGGCTGAAAAATGCTGCCAGATTTTTTCAAAGGATAAAATTGGATACTGAAGGATTAAATATATTTAGGTTTAAGGGTGGTTGCGTAATGGCCTAAAACACGGATAATCCAGTAGAGCCGCAATTTGGTCGGTCTACTCACCCATAGCCCGATTTCAAAGATCATTCTCAATAAACCTACTCACAAACGACCGTTTTCAAGAATGAATCATTTGACTAAAAACCACTCTCTTTAACCCATAGAATTAATATCTGTTGCCATAAGCGTTGCGCCAAGGATTTCCGCGGTAGATCAATAAATACATTACCACGAAGCACATGTGGCAGCTGATAAGGTAACCGGGTGTCTACTGTCAGCAACACTAAAAACATATTTTCTTGTGGCTCGAGATTACCATTGCCTGATGCATCAGCATTCACAGCAATGCTACCCCCATAAGTGGAGGCATGATAAGCACTTAAAGGCGCTGCTTCATGAATATAACTTAAGTTGGCACTATGTTGCTGTCGAGACATAAACATACTGGCTTGTGAGTTAATAATATATCTGACTGTCACCGGCAATGATCCCAAATCGATGTTTTCCGGTATAAAGTAGCCATTTTGATCTACTGTTAACTGCTCATGGTTTTGTGCATCAACGTAAGCTCTTAGGTTGATTTTATTTTTGTTGATCAATAGCATCAATGCCTGATCGGCTTTAAGCCATGCATTCTTTTGCATATCCTCAGATAAAGACTGAATAACCCCATCAAACGGTGCTGTAATTATTAGTTTGCTTTTTTGCTTCTTAAGATGATTGATTTCAGTCTGAAGCTGATTGATTTGTGTTGTCAGGACACTTTGTTGTTCTAATTGTCCTTGGAAATGAACTTGATTACGTCGCTGCCATTCTAATTGCGTTAACTGTTGTTGTGTTTGCGCCAACTGAAAATTTAACTGTGGTGAATCAAGGTATGCCAACTTTTGTCCCTTCTTAACTTCTTGATTCTTATGGACATACACCTCAACTACTTGCGCTGGCACCTCCGCATATAAAGTTTTGGTCTGATACGATAAAGTGGCAGGCAAGCGCACCTGACTTTGCCAAGGAATAAACAATAATCTGATTAACACAAGCAATACTAGTGCAAAAAATAGTGTGTTTTTATTGATTTTCATGTCTTTTCTCATTTTCCACCACACTTTAATTTCGCGGTAAATAGGTTGTAAAATAAAGTAGATAATTTCAATCACAAAAAGAAGAATGCCCAGTGCTTTAAATAATAAATAATAAACCAAGATTGCAATCCCAATAAATAGGATAAATCGATAGATCCACGTTGCAATCGCATAGGTAATTAATAATAGCTGACGTGATGATGTGAATTCTTCCGGTGGCGGGTTATTAAAACCAAAGAATAACTCTCGCATACGCCATTTTGTCAATGCAAAGCTTCGGGTTTGTAAATTGCGCATGCTCAACACATCTGACAGTACATGATAACCATCAAAGCGCAGAAACGGACTGATGTTAATTAAATACGTTGTTAGCAAACTATAGGTTGCTAAAAAAAAGCAGATGCTCTTAAGGGCACCATCGGGTAATAACAACCAGGAGCATAATGCAAAAATAGCAATATAGGTTTCAGTCATAACACCCGCGATAGAAATGGTGATTCGATCTTTGGGATCATTGACTTTCCAGCTCTCACCGGTATCCGTATATAGCATGGGAAACATTACCAAAAAAGCAACGCCCATGGTCGGAACATTTAAGGCATATTTTTTGCACATCAACGCATGGCCAAACTCATGCAAGCTTTTAGCCAAGACTAAAGCAATAGCATAAAGCAGAATATATTCAAGAGAAAACAGTGAAAAAAAGGTGTTGGTAAACTGATCCCATTCTCTAAGTGTTAAAATGATCGCGACAATACCAAGGAACAACATAAATATAAAAAAGCCCTTGCCCAGCATAAAGCGCACATAAGGATAG
Source organism: Pseudomonadota bacterium (assembly GCA_027621155.1). Taxonomy (GTDB): domain Bacteria; phylum Pseudomonadota; class Gammaproteobacteria; order Francisellales; family Francisellaceae; genus Caedibacter. The sequence goes on from JAQCCA010000121.1 coordinate 2,320, forward strand.
ATAACATCAAGGAAGCGATTTGGTCTAACTAAGGGCACTCTAAAAAAAAGATAATTTTTAGCTAACCATAAAAACCAATTGACCTGCTTGTTATGCTCACGATGATAAATATCTTTCAATGCACTGTAACTTTGATCAATTAAACAATTTTGCGATAAGAATGACAACATTTGACGAATATTATCTTCATCGATTCTTGCCAGCGTCTTTGTATTAACCTGTTCAATTAATGCTTGTGGCGAAATGGCTTGCCAAGCTTTAAACATTTCATATTCTTTCCATCCTAAATGAAAGAAACGATTATTAAGTTTATCTTGAATTACCCAAGTGGGTTTATTGTTAAAGTCCATACCCCCTTTTTGTACCGTCACATCTGCACGCAATAAAGGGAGCACTTCAGGTAATTCTGTTTGTTGGTCAAGCTTCATGATCACCACCCAAAAAATTGACGTAATGTAGTGATGGGTTTTCTAAAAAGATAGTAAAATAAGCTGACCTTTTCACCCATCAGTTTTGCGGTTCCCTGTGATCCAATTCTCAATGTTTTATCGTTAGAAGTAATATCAGCCGTCACTTGATAGGCAAGTATTTGTGATGAGGTAATGGTTGCTTCAAAGCTTGCATACGAAACAGTGCCGTAAACCGGATTAAGTGGATCTGCATTTAAGAATAACTTAACGCGATCACCTGGATTAAAATCAATGGCATCAGCAACAGGTAAGGCAATATCAATTTCTATCTGGTGTGGTCTTGCAACTTGCATAACATTCTCACCCGTCACTACCGGTTTGCCAAACCATTGGTTAGGGTTATCAATAATGGCTATGCCATTAATTGGACTTTTAATCTCGGAAACTTCTAGTAAATGTGCTGTATAATCAACTTCTAATTGCTTTTCTTGCATCATTGCCTGAAGCACTTGTATTTCAGCACGCTTTTCAATCTCCTGATAACTACTTTGAATCGCTGTTTTGTACTTAGCCGTTGCTGTTGCGAGTTCTTTTTGTGCTAACTCATGCGCATTAGCAACATCACGTTTGTCCATATCAAAGAGGATATCACCTTTTTTAACATATTGTTCAGGTTTAACAAAGACTTGGTCAATCACGCCTTCCATTGGAACCGTTATGATCATAGGGTCTTTGGCGACAATCGTCGCTGGTGCTAAGACACTTTGCGGCACACGAATAAACATGGCTAAAAAAACCGCTAACATCAATAACCAAAAAATAAGCTTCTTACGACTCCTGAAATAATATCTTATTTGACTGAGAATGTGTCTGGGCTTACTCAAATGTGACCATGCCTGATTATAAGAATGAGCTATCCAGTCAAAGCGTGCCTGTTCATTTTCCTCAGGGTACTGCGCATGCATCAACACGACCCCACCAACGATTTCTTTTTTGAGATTACGAAAGAAATAAACGGTGGCATATTGCTCTAAGGGTTCAATCCATACCTTTTGTAACGTTGAAGATACTTCAGTATACAGCAGTGTATCGACTTTATTTACTTCGCCATAATCAACGATTAATTGCTGAATGAATTTCATAGCAGACAGTTGATAAGGGCTCGTTTTATTTAGGCGTGAAATGCCAGATATAGCTAAGACATTAATCCCTTTAGTTTGCCAACAACTCCAGACAATGGCGCGCTGATAATCAATCACCATTTTTGTCTGGTGCGAGATAAAAAAAGCCAATTCATTGAGTTTTTTGATCTCTCGCATTTCTTGTTGTAGTGACAATAGATCGGCTAAGGTGTCATTCATGCTGATCTCCTGTGGTCACTTCTTGATGTAAGACTCGCTGATGTTTTGACAAAGCAGGCATTAATTTAGCAAAAATATCAGTAGTTGAAAAATCACCTATATCTCTAAAAGGCAAAAGAGCAGCTGAATCAAGTTCATTTAGGGAGGAATAAGAATAATTAGAAATGGGGGAGTTAAGATAAGTAAAATAAGTAAAATAAGCCATGCCACTCATCCCTGAATACATTTTTCGTGTGACTGCTTTTTCTTGCGGTTTTTTATCAAGCATGCCATAGACTAAGATCGACTGACTGGCGGGGTCAATTTGCCCAACTATTTTGGTGATTTTTCCCTTAAACTTTATATTCGGTAATTCATCAAGCAAAAGATCAAAAGGGCTACCTATCTTGAGCTTATCTAACCATAACGAAGGAATATACATTTTGACTTCAAGTGCCTGGTTACTGACAATATCAATTAAAGGATCATCTGTTTTAACCGTTTCATTTTCAGCGGCGGATTGATGAACAACTTCACCGTCGTAAGGTGCGATAATCTGGCATTGTTTCTGATAAAAACGCGCAATGTTTCGCTCAGCTTTTACAATATGATAAGCACTTTTCGCTTTAGCTAACTCAACCTTACTCGCTGACTGCAAATTAGTTAACTCTTGAACGCTTTGAAGCTCAGCATCAGCTGCTTCCAACTCAGCTTGAGCGCGATCAGCTTTTAAATCTACTTCCTCACAGTTAAACTGAACTAATACATCCCCCTTGTTAAAATGCTGACCTGGCAAGAAGTAAATCCTTTGAATAACTCCGGTCATCTGGCTGGATAAAGATGCTTTCTTAACAGGAAATAACGATGCATATGTGTGTGATATTGTGTTATTTATCGATATTTTCTGATTGACGGCATTTACTTCATCTGCTGCATAACTGATATTTAGTGCGAAGCAGAGCACGCCAAAAAGTGGTAAAAAATAATATGGGTTTTTCATTAACACAAGTCCTCGGCTTATTCCTTTTTACTTTTTTGTTTTTTATTCCTCTACCTTGCTACTTCTTTTATTCCTTGAGGCTCTTGCATTCTTTGCGCTTTTTTCGTTTTTTCCATATCTTGTGTTTTCTGTATTTGCTGTGCTTTTTGTGCTTCTTTTACGACCGGATGGTGTTTATCACCCTTGCCGTCAAGCTGATCTTCAAGCATTTGCTGTTTAATCTTATCTATCACCGGCTTAATCTTGTCATAGGCTTCATCCAATGTGTGATTGAATTGACCTTTGCTTTGTGCCTCGAGCAATGTTTGCACTTTAGCGATTAATTCATTCAATGGTAAATAACGCGCATTGGTAGGTAATAAATCAAGACCAATGGACTGATAGAGTTTTGACAGTGCTTCATGGGCACGAGCAAGTGAAATGTCTTTATCAAACTGCGCTGAAATCGCCTCAACACCGCGTCTTATCGTAATTTGCTCATTGCCTTGATTGGCTTTTTCTAATTTTTGTGCATTGTCAAATAAAGACATCGATACTTTGGCTTCTTCGACCGCATAATTAGCATCTTCTTTCCAGAGCAAATAATTGACATAAGCTACACGTACTTGCGTTAAAACAGCCAGCGTTGCCGCAATTTGCTTAAGCTGTTCAAAACTATGAACTTGGTTAGCCAACTTGATAGCATAAGGACCGGTTAATACCGTTTGGATTAAATTAAGTGATGCACCAATATTACCACCCCACCAGTATTGATTCTTCATAAACTCATTGTTTGTCACATTATAACCAAAGTTAAAATCAATCCCTGGCAACATATTGATAATCGCCGATTGTATGCCTTTTTTCGCAATCTCAGCTTCATAGGATGCTTGTCTTAACTCAGGACGATACACCAATGCTAAGGTATCCATTTTCTCAAATTCAGGGGATATATCAGGTAATGCCATCAGTATTTTCACTGGACTGGCTAATTTAAAATCACTGCCTGGCTTAATGTTCATTAAGCGTGCTAATGTTGCTTTGGCATCCATAATTTGGGCATTTAATTGATTAATCTTGCGAATTGCTTTAATTAAAACCTGTTGATAATCTAACTCGACCTGTGGTGTGTTAACTTTCTTTTGCGAGGCTTCTTTGGATCTTTGTAAGGCAAGTTCCGCTTTCGATTTAAAAAGCTCCACCTCCTCGTTCATCGATTGTGCAGTCCATGCCTTCCAGTAGGCAGACACAACCTCCTGAATCAGCTTCTGAGTCACTTTACGACGTTCCTCTTCAGCAATCATCACTCGGTTCGCCTGCTGTTGCGCCCGGGTGTAGCTTAATCCTAAATCCAGTAAACTCCATTGTAAGCCATAGGATTGGTTAATGACTTCTCGTGGTGTGAAACTTTGTTCCCCTGAGACAATCTGACCATCAGAGTTAACTAAATTCTGGATAAGCTCGTTATTCCTAAAACTATAATCACCCCCTGCGTTTAACGCAGGGAGCATTTCCATGTAGGCCGCTTTTAAGTTACCTGACTCCAACATCAGTTGTGCTTGTTGCACCTGATGATCTAAATTATACTTCAAAGTGCGTGCAATTGCTTCTGCTAAATTCACTTGATGATTAATTTCTTCCTGATTACTCAGTGATGTATGCAATCCTTTATAGGTATTATTTAACTGAGCTTCACTGGTGACTGCCGTAGGTGTGATACTGCAACCTGCCAATAACAGCACTGACATCACGCTAAGTAAAGCTTTTGCCGATACCATGTTGTGGTCTTTTGCAACTACCTTCTTAATCACGTCCATTTCTTTTTTTGTTTTTAGAATCATCTACATCTCCTTTCATACGCGCAACAACCATGCTAGAAGGTTGTATGAGTTTTTATTCCTTATGCATTTCAGTGTAGAACACTTTTTGTAAAATCCAAGTAATTCAGTCAATTTTTGGCGTGGTTCATTTTGCTAAATTTGGCTTGGCATATAAGTCGTTGCCGATTACTCTTTA
>JAQCCA010000122.1 GCA_027621155.1 Pseudomonadota bacterium
GAAGTATCTAACCGTGGTAAAAAGCCGCAAAAAATTGTGTTATATGGTGATCGTGTTGAGATAGATAATATCATTGCCAGCTTTAAAGAAATGATGCAATTAGATGTGATGGTATTAGATCCATTTGCACATTTAGGTAATCCACAAGTAGCAGCGAATATCGCATACAAAGCATCATATCTATTAACCATTGCTCTGGCAACGCGACCGGAGGTGAACTGATGCATAACTTTAATCTTTTACCATGGCGTGAAATGCGTCAGAAAAAGTATTTAAAATCTTTGGCGCTTGATTTTGGTTTTGTCGTGCTTATTGGTGTGATCATTACGTTTATTTGGCTTGTTATTGCATCAGAGGGGTTATCCAATCAATATGAGCGTAATGAGTACTTGCGCACACAGAATATCAATTTTTTAAAGAATAATGCTGAGCTGGTTAAGCTTGAAAAAGAAAAGTTAGAGCTCATTCGCAAAATTGAGCTATTGAATAATTTAGAACAAGAACGGCAAAAAGTGTTAGGTGTGTGGTTTGGGTTGTCGCAAACCTTGCCAGATACTGCTTACTTAATCAGTATCGAAAAAAATAAAGACGAACTGGTGTTAGAAGGGCGTGCTGATAATAGTAAATCAGTGGCACAATTTATGCGTGCCTTGGAAGACTCACCTGAGTTTGATCGACCTACTTTGGCGAATATCAGCTTAATTGGTAAGCCTGGTTTTGGTGCTGAAAATGCTTTTAAAATAAGCGTAAAACAGGAGGTGCCAAAATGAAAAAAAAACTCATTTTGTTGCTAGATAAACTAAGCATGCAACCTTTATGGTTGAAGCTGATTATATCAGCGATTGTTTTGCTTTTGGTTGTGCTCTTGGGATACTCAACGGTTGTGAGTATGCGTTATCAGGAAAAAACAAATGCTTTTGCCTTAGAAGAGCAATATAAAAATGAGTTGGTTAGAAATATTGCGCGTAGTAAATCATTACCTGTTTTGCAGCAACAAGTAGAGATCTTGCAAAATAAATTCAATGCATCATTGCAAGCATTGCCAACCGATAGTGAATTGCCACAATTGATTGAGCAATTATCCGATTTGGCATTTCAAAATGGCTTACGTGTGAAAGTGTTAAACCCGCAACCGTTGGATTATAAAGATAATTATGCAGTGCTTAATATTCAACTGGCGTGTGATGGCACCTTTGAGCAGCTAACGAATTTTGTTAATAAGCTTGAAACATTGCCACGGATTATTTTGATTGAAAACTATCGTATTGTCCCTTATAACACCGTGAGTGAAAATGGCATTTTACAGATGAGTATGAATTTACAAACCTTTAGCCTAAAAGCAAAACCGGGCAAGGAGGGTGCGTAAATGTTGGCTCGTGTTATATTCTTTATTGCTGCTTTTGGCGTAGCAAATTCAGTTTTAGCCGCGCCAAAAGATTTGGTACTTTTTGTTGAGAAGGCTAATGCGCAAACCTTGGCTGATAAAATACAGCCGCTGCCAGAGCTTAAAATGGTTAAAACTCAAGCGATGAATACAAAGGGGTTGCGTAATCCATTTGATACGCCAGCAAAGCTTAGAGTAAAAGAGACACCAATGCAAACCGCTGATGATAAACAATATGAGCCAGATTTAGCACGTCGCAAGACCCCGCTGGAGAAAATTCCATTAGAAAATCTTAAATTTTCAGGTGTTATCGAGCAAAGTGGACATTTTTGGGCTATTATAACCAATGTAAAAAATCAACATGCAAATATTGTTCAAGTTGGCGATTATATTGGTCGCGATTATGGACGCGTTGATAAAGTTACGGCAAAGTATGTGGAGATTGATGAAAGGAAGAAAGGAAAAGAGGGGCAATGGCTCAAAGTAAATACCGTATTAAAGTTAGATCAGGCGGAATGATATGTTATTAAAGGCAAGCGTCTTAAAGTTAACCGCATGTGTTTTAGCATGTGCGATAGCGGCGCCTGTTGCGGCGGAAACGTTGCATTTTGGTAAAGTTACGCTTGATGTGGATATGGCGCATTACTTAGAGAATGCTGCTAAAATTTCTGCTGCAACCAAGGTCGCCTCACCTAGCAATTCATCGACAGCAATTGCCAAAAAAGCAGTTGTTGAGAAAAACGTACTAACATCAATTAAAGAAGCAGGTAAAGTTAATTTAAATAGTTCACAAGCTTATATTGATGATATTCGCTATCAGCGCTCATTAAATAATGGCGGTGTGTTGAAGCTTCTTTGGAAAAAACAGCCACAATATGTCGAGTTCTCAGAGCATAAAAACGCATTATTGATTACCTTAAAAAATACTCGTATTGCTGATTACTGGTTGCATAATATTGATACAACCGTGTTTAATACGATTGTCAACTCGATTGATTTGTCACAAGAAGGCAATGATGTCGTTATTGTCATTCATACAGCAGTGCCGTTTAACTTCACCCGTAAAGCGACGGATAAGATGCTTGAAGTTGATTTAACCAATCAACAAACAGAGGTCGATGGTTTTAATGTTAATAAGAAGATATCGTTAAAGTTTCAGGATGTTTCTGTGCGCGCGTTATTGCAAACAATGGCGCAGTTTGCAGGTCTTAACCTTGTCGTTAGCGAAGGGGTTGAGGGGAATGTTTCGCTCAACTTAAATCAAGTGCCATGGGAAGAGGCGCTAAATATTATCCTTGTGTCCAAAGGTCTTGGAAAGCGTTTGATGGGTAATATTTTATATATTGCGCCTAATTCAGAAATTGCAGCACAAGATCAAGAAGCAGCTGCAGCGCAGAAAGCGAATCAGGCAGCAGCGCCACTTGTTACCGAATATATTCATCTTAACTATGCTAAAGCAGAAGAAGTGATGAAAGTAATTGAAGCGGGTAAAACTGGATTTTTATCATCACGTGGATCAATTGCTACTGATGAGCGCACCAATACCATTGTGATTACCGATACCAAAGATTATATTAACTCCGTGCGCTCGATGATTGAAAGTTTAGATGAGCCGGTTGATCAAGTGCTTATTGAAGCGCGTATTGTTGAAGTCTCCAGAAAGTCAGCATTTGATTTAGGGCTTGGCTATACGGCTAAAAATAACTCAGGCAGTACGATTAGTATTTTACCTAATTACCTAGACCCCAAAGAGCCTAAAGATGGTTCAACTAATGCAACCCTGGCGTTTAGTGGTTTATTTGGCGGAATTGATTTAAGTTTAGAGTTATCAGCACTTGAAACTGAAGGCGATGCTAAGATTGTATCCTCGCCTCATTTAGTCGTTGCTGAGAATACAGAGGCCTATATCAAACAAGGTAAAGAGATCCCTTATAATGAGAGCAGTGCCTCAGGGGCTGCAAGCATTGCCTTTAAAGAAGCGGTACTTGAGCTTAAAGTAAAACCGCAAGTGGCACCCAATGGTCATGTGATCTTGGATGTTGTTGTGAAAAAAGATGCACCATCAACTGATGGAACTGTTGGAACTTCTGGGGAGCCCGCGCTTGATAAGCGTGAAATTGAGACAAAGCTTATGGTTAAGAATGGTCAGACGGTTGTCTTGGGTGGGATTTACGAAAAAACAGTTGAACACTCAAAAAGCAAAGTACCTTTCTTAGGTGATATTCCATTACTCGGCTGGCTATTTAGTAGTGTCAGTAATAGCTCTGAAAACAAAGAGTTATTGATTTTTATTACACCTAAGATTATTAAGCAGGAGACGCTTTAATAATTAATATATAAGGAGATTAGTTTGTGGATAGGGACAAAATAGCCGCGCTTATTGATGCACGAGAGAAAGCTTATAAAGCCATTTCAACTAAGTCATTTGATACGATTTCCACGCATGGTATCTATGATTTACATGAAGCAATGTTGAATCAAGGCTCGATTATTGAGCCGGTTTATATGACCACAGCGCAAGCATTTTCCAGTGCTGACGAGTTACAACAAGCGCTAGCCTATGAAATTCCAAGTTGGGCATATTCACGTATTCATAACCCAAGTGTATATTATTTAGAATCAACGCTTGCTTTATTGGAGTCGTATCAAACTTCGCAAGAGGCTTCTTGTTGTGTGATGAGCTCAGGCATGGCGGCTATTACGGCAGTGGCAGATGCATTACTGGCAAATGCAAAAAAGACCAATTTTGTTGCATGCTCTCAAGTATATGGTGGGACGTTTCAACAATTTAGCGTACGTCAGCTTGAAAAGGGGCGTCAAGTTCGTTGGGTGGCAGCATCTTCGGCACTTGATATATGGCAGGCGGCAATCGATGAGCAAACACGTTTTATCTATATTGAGATTCCGTCAAATCCCGGTTTAACCATTTGCGATATTAAATCTTTAGCCAACCTTGCCCAAAGTCATGATATTCCATTAATTGTTGATGCAACTTTGGCAACACCTGCCTTGTTGAGACCTTTACAATATGGTGCTGATATTGTCATTCACTCGCTGTCAAAAATTATGAGTGCTTCTGGAATGGTAATAGGAGGTGCTGTCATTAGTCGAGCGAATCTACGCGGATCTTATTTGCTTGATGAGATGAAAAAAGACTTTGCATCATATCTTAAGCTATTACCAAATCGTGATAATGGTGCATGTTTGTCATCAATGAGTGCTTTTCTTACTTTGTCTGAGCTGCGTACTTTGCGTATGCGTGTAGATCAGTTGTCGCAAACAGCACTTACGGTGGCAAATTTCTTAAAAGATCACAAGATGGTTGAAAAGGTGATTTATCCAGGCCTTAAAAATCATCCGCAGCATGATTTGGCGCGGTCTTATTTTGCTTTGGTGGATGCAGATAAGCATGTAAATCGCTATGGGCTCTTATTATCCTTTTTAGTCAAAGGTGATTTGGAGAAAGCTAAATCAGTATTAAGTCGCTTACAAATGATTTTTAGAGCAACGGATTTAGGACGTATTAAATCAGTGGCAACGATTCCTGCGATATCAACGCATCAACAGCAAGGAGAGTCTGGACGTGATATTGCTGATATTCCAGTAAACCTTATTCGCTTAAGTGTGGGTGGGGAACATCCACAGGATATTATTGATGATCTTGCGCAAGCGCTTAGTTAATTAACGCTCACTGGATAACTTAATTGCTTTTTCAAATGTTTAATGCGTCCAATGAGCAATAGTCCAATACCGCCAAGAAAGAGTAATCCCATAATTAGAATGCTTAAACCGTATACTGGATGAATGTGCACAAGTGATAATGCTACAAGAGGAGCGGCACCACTGATGCCATTGCCAATGCTATAGGAAAGTGCGCATCCTGTTGTCTGCCATTGGCTGTCAAATGCTTCAGCAAACAACGGTGAAATAGCGCCTTGAATGGCTGCCATTAGCAGAGTCAAGATGGTAATTGCTAAGAACACCCATGTTGGAGACTTTGTTTGAATCAAAGAAATTATTGGAATGGTTAAAAGGAAAAACAAAATTGCCGCGATATAAAAAAGCCGCTTAGCACCAATTTTATCGGCATGTTGTCCAAAGATAGGATAGAAGATGCAGGCTAATACTAGGGTAAGGCTATTAATTAAAAAGGCGGTCTGTTCAGAGATATTAAGCTCAGTAATTTGATAATTCACCAGATAGGTAAATACAATATAATAAAGCGAAGCTGCCATGGTTGTTAAAAGACTGACTGCAATTACGGCTTTATATTGACTAGCAAGCCAGATAAAAACATTTTGTCGTGCATTTTTAGTCTTATTAATGCTTGGGTAGCTTTCATTGCGATTAAGATAAAGATAGATGAGAAATAAAATGCCGCTTAAGGCAAAAGGAATGCGCCAAATCCACTGTGTATCATGATGTGAAAAAACGCTAGAGGCAAAAAAACCAACAATAGAGGCAAGAAGAAAGCCTAATGATGATATCGAGAATACCATGCCAACTGCGAAGCCCTTATCACTGTGATGATCTTTTACAGATAGTGAGATAAGACCGGGGAATTGTCCGCCAACGGATAAACCTTGGATGATGCGCAATACAATTAATAATATCGGTGCCCAAACGCCAATCATTTGATAATCAGGCAATAGCGCAACTAGAAAGGTTGAGATGCCCATCGCAATTACACAGAAATTAATCATGATCTTGGGGTGATAATAATCACTTAGCCAGCCAATCAAAAATCCACCTAGGGGGCGAACGAGTGAGCCAAGAAAAAAAGTGGTAAACGTTAACAGTAAGCTGACATAAGGATCGTGGCTTGGAAAGAAATCTTTTGCTATATAAACAGCAAAGTAAATGTATAAAGAAAAATCATACCACTCGATAATATTGCCAAAGGAAAGACGGGCGAAGCTAATAAGTGATTTTTTCATCGTGAAATTTAAGGTTTTTGCTATCCAGTTCTTTTCAAGGGTGTCATAGATTGAGAGTAAAACCAAGGTAATATTAGGAATAAATCTAGATATACCGCCCATAAACTATTTTACAGCATTTCTACCATTGAATTTTACGCCATTTTGAGCGATTCTATTTTGGCAATAGTCCTAGCTATTACCTGCAATCCAATCACTCAAAAGCATCAAAAACTTCTTCGGCACCGAACACTGCAAAATGATTTACGAGCGGTAGTAAGATGCGCTAAAGATCATTCTCTGAGATCGTAAATCGATCAATGAGGTGGGTTTTCAGGTCGTGTTTCAACCAAAACTCAATAAAAAGCTGGAAAAGTTAAAAAAGATGAAAAAAGGGGTTGCGGGGTGAGAATTGGTGTGTATAATGGCACCTCGTTCTCAGCGAGAATGTTCGTGAGAATGCCTTGGTAGCAAGGTTTCCAAGATGTTTAAAGAGATATAAAATGTAGATACTTAAATACTTTGAGCAAAAATTTTTGCGGATTGTGGTTACGTACTTAATGTTGAATTTTTAATGTTAAATGTTGAATTGCTTTTGTAATTTAAAATTGATAATTAATCGTTCAAAATTGATATAGTAATTATGATCTAAGGATTTAAACTGAAGAGTTTGATCCTGGCTCAGATTGAACGCTGGTGGTATGCTTAACACATGCAAGTCGAACGGT
>JAQCCA010000123.1 GCA_027621155.1 Pseudomonadota bacterium
AGGCGTTTGAAAATATAATCATACTTGTCCTTGGCGTAAGGAATGCTATTGACATGTGAAAAAATGTAATAAAAGGGTGTTTCATCGGTTTTAGAAACATAAACAGTATCACCGGAGCTTACAAGTGCTTGCCCTTTTGATGAGGCAATTATTTTGCCTGCATCCCTCAAAGGAATGTCAGATAAATAAAAATTACTAAAAAAGGTATGATATTTTTCATACAAAGATTCAGCATTTACGGGTCTGGTTAACAGTGTGACTAATGAGAAAAAAACTATAGATAGTAGCAATTTGTGTGAAATACTGCTAAGTGGTGCTTGTCGTGCAAAGGAATATTTGTGCATTTTTTATAAATCTCGTAGAATGTGCGCGTTAGTAATCTGCTAAAACTCTAGCCTAGATGTTGGGGAAAAGCAAAAAAAGCATAATTAAAAAAGAATTAAAAAATTAAAACAAAGGAATTTCATGAAAATACAAAGAGATAGCTTTGTAAAGATGCATTTTAAAATCCGTTTAAAAGATGGATCCATTGCTGAAGATACAAAAAACTATGATCACCCATATGTGTTTCAAATGGGTAAGGGCACGTTTTCAGAGAAAGTAGAAAATGAGTTACTTGGTTTAGAAAACGGTGCTAATCGTAAGATGATGTTGATGCCTCAAGATGCCTTTGGTCAAAAACATCCGGCAATGATTTATGAAGTGCCAAGAAAAAGATTCCCAGAAGATATGGAATTAGAGCAAGGTCTAATCGTTGCCTTCTCACAGAAAGATGGAACAGAATTGCCCGGTGTGATTGTTGAGATTCATGAGCATGATGTGACGGTTGATTTCAATCATCCATTATCAGGGCAAGTGATTTTGTTTGATGTTGATATCTTAGAGGTTTCAGATAAGGAAGTTGCCTAATGAAAATTATTTTAGCCAACCCACGGGGATTTTGCGCGGGTGTTTCACGCGCCGTTGATGTTGTTGAACGTGTGCTTGCACTAGAGCCACATCCTGTCTATGTGCGCCATGAAGTGGTGCATAATCGTGCGGTGGTTGAAAGCCTTAAAGAAAAAGGGGCAATTTTCGTTAAAGAATTAAATGAAGTGCCAGATCATGCTGTATGTATTTTTAGTGCGCATGGTGTCTCGCAAGCGGTAGAAGAAGAAGCAAAGCGTAAAGCACTTAAAATTTACGATGCGACCTGCCCATTGGTGACAAAGGTGCATCGAGAGGTGCAAAAGGCAAGTAATATTGGTGTCGAATGTGTGCTGATAGGGCATAAAGGACATCCTGAGGTTGAGGGGACGCTTGGTCAATATAAGAATGACTACAGTCAGATCTATTTGGTTGAAAATGTCGATGATGTGGCGAGCCTAGATGTGCAAGATCCAACAAGGCTTATTTTTGCAACCCAAACCACTTTATCGGTCGATGAAACAAAAGATATTATTGCTGCATTAAAGGCTAAGTATCCTGAAGTAAACTCACCAAAAAAAGAAGATATTTGTTACGCTACCCAGAACCGCCAGAATGCAGTAAGAGAGCTGGCTAAAGAGGTTGATATTCTTTTGGTGGTAGGCTCGAAAAATAGCTCTAACTCAAATCGTTTGCGTGAGCTAGTTGAGAAAGAGGGTGTAGATGCCTATTTGATTGACAATAAAAATGACATTAATCTTGAATGGTTTGTCAATAAGCACAATGCGGGTGTTACCGCAGGGGCTTCAGCACCTGAGTATTTGGTGCAGCAAGTGGTAAGCTTCTTGCAAGTGCATTTTGCCGATGCTTATGTTGTCGACTTTGAAGGTGTTAAGGAAGAAGTAACTTTTCCTTTACCAAAGTTATTAAAACAAACTAAGCTTGGCGGTGTGAAAGCCAATAAAAGTAACGTGTAAGGATAATGCGATGAAAGATGATCAATCGTTAGATAAGCAAGTAACACAGCGCAGCAAGAGTATCTATATTCTGCCAAATTTATTCACTTCAGCGAGTTTGTTTGCAGGGTTTTATTCGATTATTGCTGCATTTAACAGCCACTTTGTACTGGCGTCAGTGTGTATTTATATTGCTGCGATCATGGACTCATTAGATGGGCGTGTTGCGCGTTTAACCAATACACAAAGCGCATTTGGTGCCGAATATGATTCTTTGGCTGATATTGTGTCATTTGGTGTGGCGCCGGCTTTAATTATCTATTTTTGGGCAGTAAAGCACTTGGCTCAATTTGGCTGGGCAGTTGCATTTATTTATTTGGCGTGTGTTGGTTTACGCTTGGCGCGTTTTAACACACAGCTTGATGATAATAGCCCTGATAGTAAACGCTATTTTACCGGATTGCCTTGTCCGGCATCTGCTGCAACGATTGCGGGATTTGTGTGGTTTTGCAATACCCTGGGACACACATCCGCTGAAGGATGGGTGACGTTTTTCGCAACGATTATCACACTTTATTTATCAGCGATGATGGTGAGTAATATTAAGTTTAGAAGCTTTAAAGATTATGACTTAAAGGGCAAGGTAGTCTTCACACAAACAGTGTTTGTCGTCTTTATCATTGCAATTATCTTTATCGATCCATCGGTTACTTTGTTTGTGATATTTATGATTTATGCGCTATCAGGGAGTATTGCGCGAGTTTTTAAAGGTAAACAAACAGCACAGGTTAAATAGAGCTATTATTGATTGGCGTGTAGATTGTCACCGACAAGATGCTTTATCACCATGCCCGCAATCGTTAGCCCAAACAATGCCGGCATATAGCTAATCGTACCATTAACAGCACGGTCGCGACTATCGCCACCAACGGGCTCGGGTGGAAGCGGTGGTAATGAGCTCTCAGTCGAGTAAACGGCAAGAATCCCCTTTTTGACTTTGAGGCGACGCAAGCGAATACGTACGAATTTGGCAAGTTTACAAATGCTTGTTTGATAGATGTCAGCGACTTTAATCTGTGTTGGGTCAAGTTTGCCACCAGCGCCCATGCTTGAGATAACGTTGTAGCCATGCGCATGTGCATAAGCAACAAAGGCAACCTTGCACACAAGGCTATCAATCGCATCAATAACAAAGTCGTAGTGTTTATCAAATATAGGTGTCATATCATCTTTGCGAATAAAATCATCGATAATATTGACCTTACAATCGGGGTTAATATCCAAAATACGCTCGCGCATGATTTGTGCTTTTTTCATTCCCACATTTGAGTTTAATGCGACTAATTGGCGGTTTAGATTAGATTTTGAGACAACATCATGATCAATTAATGTGATTTCACCAATGCCAACACGCGCTAAGGCTTAAGCGGCGAAAGAGCCAACACCACCGACACCTGCAAGTAATACATGTGATGTTTTTAGTCGTTCAATACCAGTATCATTAACAAGAATGGCTGTGCGTTCAAAAAGTCCGGTGTGTTTCATTGAAAATTAAGTATTTATTTTTTGCGGTAGTATGCCAGATAAACACTATAGATGCATTAATCTTGACTAAATAGTGCGTCAATAAAGTCATCGGCATGAAATGGGCGAAGATCATCGATCTTCTCGCCAATACCAATAAAACGAATAGGCAATTGAAGCTTTTTAGCAATTGCGAAAATAACGCCACCCTTGGCAGTGCCATCCATTTTGGTGAGTGTAATGCCGGTAACTGAAAGGATTTTATTAAATACCTCTGCTTGCATAATGGCGTTTTGCCCAGTACCTGAATCCAGTACCAGCATGACTTCATGCGGAGCTGTATCATCAAGCTTTTTCATCACACGTGCGACTTTCTTAAGTTCTTCCATTAAATTATCTTTGTTATGCAGGCGTCCTGCAGTGTCGGCAATGACAATATCAATATTTCTTGATTTTGCTGCTTGCACTGCATCATAGATGACTGAAGCGCTATCAGCACCTGTGTGCTGAGCAATAACAGGGATATGATTGCGCTCGCCCCAAACCTGAAGTTGCTCAACAGCAGCTGCGCGAAAGGTGTCACCTGCTGCTAAAATGACGGACTTACCTTCGGTTTGAAATTTCTTAGTAAGTTTGCCAATTGTTGTCGTTTTACCCGCACCATTAATACCAATCATTAGAATAACATATGGCTTATGTGCGCTATCAATCACTAATGGTTTTTCAGAAGGTGTGATAATCTCTTTAAGCTTCTCTTTAATAAGATCGGTAAGCGCTTCAATGGTTTGTAGCTCATTGCGACTGACTTTGTTACGCACCGTCTCCATGATTTCCTGCGTTGCCTCAACACCAATATCTGCGGTTAATAGCTGCATTTCAATATCATCGATTAGATCATCATCAATGACTTTTTTACCCAAGAGTAAATCACCAATGCCACCACCAAGTTTTGTCCGAGTCTTTTTCAGCCCTTCTTTTAAGCGTGCAAATAACCCACGTTTATCATTGTTAGATTTTTCAACTGCAATGTTTTTTTCTTTATGGTCTTTTGTTGATGTCTCTGTGCTAGCGGGTGCTAATGACTCAGGTGTTTGAATATCAGTGTTTGTTTTAGGCTCGGCTTCAACGGGTGTTGAAACAGTTGAGGTTTCTACTTCATTCACAGTTTCTTGCTGAGGCTTTGCTTCTGCTGCAACATCTTGTTGCATTTGCTCTTCTTGAATAGTATGCGCATCAGGACGTTTGATTTTTTGTTCATTACTACGTTTAAAGCGGTTAAATAAACTCATATCGATCAAAGTATAAATTTAAACTAGATGCATTCTGCATGATGCCTTAGGTCTTTTCAAGTATGCTTTATTGTTATTTGCGCTCAATACCAAAGAAATCTGGGTATTGTTTAATGGAATCATTGATTTGAAAATATTCTGCTTTAGTGTTAGTGCACACGTGCGCTTTAATTTTGAATACAGCGTTTTTGTTATCAATTGCGCTTAAGGCAACGCTAGCATAGGATTGCTTATCTTTACTTATATTGTATAGTCGACTGCCACAATGACTGCAAAACATGCGTAGCAAGTCATGTGATGATGCATAGCTTTTTAAATATTCCTTGCCATGCTCAATCATAAGGCTTTGAGGTTTTATGGAGAGTTGTGCAGCAAAGGGCGTGCCGTGTGATTTCTGGCAAACGCTACAATGGCAGAAAGCTGCTATTTTGCTGGCTTCACAGTTAAAACGGATCCGTTGACAAAGGCAACTGCAGTTAATTTTTTGTGGCATGTTAAAACTTGGCGATAAATCCACCCCAAACTAGACCGGCGCCAAAGGCTTCGGTAAGGATTGTCTGTCCTGGTTTTATTTGGTTGTTGCGTACAGCATGATCAAGTGCTAAAGGAATGGAGGCCGCTGAGGTGTTGCCATGGTTTTCAAGGGTAAGGATCACCTGTGACATCGGCATATTAAGCTTTTTGGCAGTTGCCTCGAGAATGCGATAGTTTGCTTGATGAGGGATAAGCCAGTCAATATCAGTATTCTGCATATTTGCCTTACATAATAAATCTGATACAAGGTCAGTAAGTTTAGAAACAGCCTGCTTAAAGACTTTATTCCCTTCCATGTGCAACATGGCATGATATTGAGTTTGTGTGAATGGTGTTTTACTTAAAAGTCCTGGGATGTTTAAAATATCTTTACCTTCACCATCACAGTAAAGGGTTGATGCTATAATCCCAAGTTCGGTGCTTTGGCTTAGGACCACAGCGCCAGCGCCATCGCCAAATAGAACACAGGTTGAGCGATCTTGCCAATCGAGGGTACGAGACATGCGCTCAGAAGCAATGACCAAGGCATTTTTGGCGCTGCTGTTTTCAATATATTGCTTAGCAATATCAACAGCATAAACAAAACCACTGCATGCCGCACTAATATCAAATGAGGGGCAACAAGGTGCACCTATTTGTGTTTGGACAATGCTTGCAGTCGACGGCATGATGTAATCCGCTGTTCCTGTAGCCACGATGATCAGGTCAATATCTTGACCTTGAAGATTGGCCATACTCATTGCATTGTTAGCTGCTTCAATTGCCATATATGCGGTTGTCTCTGACTCATTGGCAATATGGCGCTGCTTGATACCAACGCGTTGCGTGATCCATTCATCAGAGGTATCAACCATTTTGGCAATATCGGTGTTATGTAATACTTTGGCGGGTAAGTAACTGCCTGTGCCCGTGATCTTTGCAAACATTATTCTAGCCTTAAGATTGCATAATGCGCTCAATTTGCGCCTGTATTTTTTGCGGGATATTGTATTTGATTTCTTTGATTGCTTCGTAAATGGCAGTTTCAAAAGCTTCAGCTGAAGCGCCACCATGGCTTTTAATCACAATACCTCTTAAACCAAGCAAAGACGCACCATTATATTGGTTGGTATCAAGTTTGCGTTTAAGTCCTGTCAGCACTGGCGCGCTGATCAGCATCGCAAGCTTAGAGAAAATGCTGTTGTTAAAGCTATCTTTAAGCATATCTGCAATAAGTTTAGCTGTGCCTTCCATTGTTTTAAGGGCGATGTTGCCGGCAAAACCATCACAAACGATCACGTCAGCTTTGGCTGAAAAAATATCATTGCCTTCGACATAACCGATGTAGTTGATATGGTCACAATTTTGTAGCATCTTGGCAGCTTGCTTGATGCTGTCTAAGCCCTTCATTTCTTCCTCACCAATATTAAGTAAGGCAACGCGAGGTCGATCAGTGCCTTTAAGATTTGCTGCTAATACAGAGCCCATAATGCCAAACTGGAAAAGCTGCTCCGATGAGCAGTTGACATTGGCACCTAGATCAAGCATGTAGACAGGATTCATTTTCTTGGTTTTGCGATCTAACGAGGGAATCGCATAAACGATTGCTGGGCGATCAATTTCGTTAAGTGTTTTTAATACAAACTTTGAAGTTGCCATCAAAGCACCCGTGTTGCCTGCGCTCACACAAGCATCAACATCGCCGCTTTTAACAAGATTAATGGCAACGCGCATTGATGAGTCTTTTTTATTGCGAAGTGCTAATGCAGGGGATTCGTCCATCTCAACAATTTCATTGGCGTTAACAATTGATAGACGTGTCGTATCATATGGAGTT
>JAQCCA010000124.1 GCA_027621155.1 Pseudomonadota bacterium
TACATAGTTATCAATATCGATAACCTCAAGATGCAACCGACATATTTTGGCTAATTGCTCATATTGTCCAATTTGATCCTTATGTGCCGCGATAAACAATACTTCTTGTTTGTTAGAGTTAGTATTTTCTTCTTTTTTTTGTATCTCAAAATCATAAAAGGTTTCTTCCGGCGGATAAGAAACATGCTTGTTAAAATCTATCACGATCTCATCATGAATTTGTGCCTCAGTTAGTCCCTCATCAAAGCGCAAACGCTTACTAATAACATTCGCACCATTGATGACAAAGGCTGCTTGTTTATGCTTAATCTTATTGCGTTTTAAAAGTCCCAGTAAGCTCTCAGCCACTTCGGCAAAATCAATGATCTGTCCATTTTCAATCATACCGTGTTCAAGCTCAGCACTATCAGCTGCAATCAATTCATAACCTTGATTTTTTTTTCTTAAGACAACAATACGCAGGAAATAGTCAGACCAATCAATGGCGACCAATCCTTTGCTTTTCAAGCGTGTCATCATATAAGAAAGCGGCATGCTCATTCGTCCTTTTAACTTCAACTTCTGACAGTATAGCCAAGCTTAAAGCAAAAAACAGCGTCAATACTATATTTTGTAGGGTTTTAAGAGATATTCACCACTTTCATAGCCTGATAATTCAACCAGATCTGTAATTTTACGCTTACCTGTTTTATCTCGCGCAATAAATACGATCAAATCAAGTGCCTGCAAAATAAGCGTTCTAGGTACTGTAACCACAGCTTCTTGAATCAAGTCTTCAAAACGATAGGGAGCTGACTCAACGCTATTGGCATGAATCGTGCATACCCCACCAGGATGCCCTGTATTCCAGGCTTTCAATAAATCAAGCGCTGAACCATCTCTTACCTCACCGATAACAATTCTATCAGGACGCATTCTTAACGAGCCTTTAACTAGGTCACGCATTGTCACTGATGTTGTCGTTGTCATCGTCACCAAATCATCAACTTCCACTTGAAGTTCAGGCAAATCCTCAATTACTAAAATACGATCTTGACTACCTTGCAGCTCTGCTAATAACGCATTACAAAAAGTTGTTTTACCAGAACCGGTGCCGCCAACAACAACGATATTTTTGCGCTCAATAACAGCACGCCTTAAGCCTTCTGCTTGCTCATGTGTTAAAGCGCCTTGCTCGACATATTGATCTAAAGTAAAAATCGCAATGGCACGTCTTCTAATTGAAAAACACGCCCGATTCACTACCGGAGGCAACCAACCTTGAAAACGCGCACCTTGAAAGGGAAGCTCTGCTGAGACTTCAGGGTGCTCATCATTCGCAACATGATTCTTAAAAGATGCAACAAGTTTGACAATATTTTCACTTTGCTCCGCCGGGATATAAATATCTGTTGCCACTTTGCCTTCACCAATACACTCATAATGCAAGCGACCATCTGGATTTAGCATAATCTCAATGATTTTTTCATCATAAAGATATTCCATTACCTCTTTGCCAAAGGCAGTTTTTAACATATTTAACTGCCGCTCTTCAATCAATGCTCTTTGTATCATAATTTTACTGCCTTACTCATAATCTGTGACTTATTAACCAGTCCATAGTAGCGACTATCGAATGAATGAGGATTTGCAACACCTTGCATAAAGTAATTATCTTTAGGTATTTTTCCACAAAAATCAAATACCGGCAGTGTGTTTCCTTTACCATCTGTTTGATAGATTTTGCCAATCCACTGTTCATTAATATAGACATTTTGTGCTTTTGTGCATAAGAAATCTCCTGGAACACCGACTATTTTCTTTAAAAGCGGAATATCCTTAGGCAACCATTCTCTTGCCAAAATATAATCTTCTGTTTGCGCATTAGGAGTAAACACCACATTGTCGCCTTTGTGATAGCCTGATACCGGATAGGTAAAATACCAACCTTCGGGCATGCTTGGCGTCAATTGTTGAATAAACCCAATATGTAAGGCTTTTAACAGACACAATAAAGCATAAAATATCGCTAAAACAACAAGAATCTTATATAAAAATGTAAGCCTTGCCACAGCGCTATCAATCTTCTTTTATTTTGCGAATGGTGCTATCAGAAATACTCTTATTAACATTGGAGGCATCAGAAACTTTATCTTGTTTCTTCCCAGCCATAGCGCCACCTTGCACCGTCGTTGAGACATTGACATTAGTACTTCCTCCACCTACTGAGCCTCCGCCAGTAACAACGGTGGCACCCGATTGCACTGAGCCGCCCATTGAGGTACTTGAACCTGCTACGCCATGCATAGAAGAAGCTGCTCCTACCGATGAAACAGATACTGAAGTTGATTGTGCTGGCTGATTCACCACAACATGCGCTGCTGCAGGGGATGACATATTCTGGAAGATATTACCACCTGGCTTACCAACGGCTTTAGCAAGATAATTTGGTAACGTATAGATCAAGATCAACAAAATAAAGGAAGTAAAGAATAATGCCAATGGCTTCTCAAGACTTGTGGAATCACTAATCGCTGTTATTTTTAAGCTTTGGAATAACGTAAATGCCACACCCAGAATAAATATCACGGCAAGTAGTCTTACACCTGCTCTTAATAAATGTTGTATTGACTTATAAAATAAATCCTGTATTGGCTTAAATACACCGAGCGGCACAACAATAAGCGACAACACTGCCACGAAATAAAATAGTACGACTGAAATAATAATCTGCGCACCAATGGCAGCAAAGATCAACAAAAGCCCCATACCCAACACCAGATAAAGCATTGACAGCCCCATATTGAATGTCCCGTATTGCACAGAGATCTTAAGCATCGACACACCCGCTTTAAAACCAATCCCCCACAGCTTCCCAGGACTATATAACAAGGCTTGGGATTTTTCAGGTGCCACGATATAGCCCACCTTTATAAAGGTTGCCAAAATCATCTGCAGTAGTTCAGGGAAATATTTGACAATAGTAAAAAACAAGCCAATTTTAATAATCTTAACAATAAGATTACCAACACCTTCATCTTGTTTAATAATCCAAACAAGCCCAAAGATCACAAGCTCAAGACTGGCAACAATTGCCAAAAGCGCTAACGCAGAACCTTGCAATGCACTAAACTTTGCATTGATTTGCTCGATAAAGCCAAACTGGATTTTATCAAGTAGCTGTGTTCCTAACACACTGGTTACATCTGCCATATCTTACCTATTGGTTACTTTGCGCATCATTACCTAAAATTTTCGCAAATGGATTCTCAACTGGACCACCACTGCCATCACCACCTTCAAACTGCTCTGCCGTTGGGTTTTGACCAACATCAGCAAAGAAATCTTGTTTTGATTGCCCATCATCTTGAAACAGCTTATCAAATACTTTAAGCCCTTTAGATGTTTTTTTATTCATTTCTTGCAGTAACTGCTGATTCCCTTGATTACTATTGTTTGTACTATTATTTGTTGAACTGGTTGTATTGTTAGTATCATTATTTGAGCTATAGGGATTGTTGTAATTATTATTACTACTATCCGACGAGCCATCATAGGCAGAAACCTGTGCACACAAACCCAGTGAAATCAAAACAACACACAAAAAACGCATTATTCACTCTGCCCATATGGTGGTAAATAAGTGTCTTTAGTGACTAATACTGAGAACTCTTTACCGGAGTTAATGGTAA
Organism: Pseudomonadota bacterium; assembly: GCA_027621155.1. Lineage (GTDB taxonomy): Bacteria > Pseudomonadota > Gammaproteobacteria > Francisellales > Francisellaceae > Caedibacter. Next base: position 3,672 of record JAQCCA010000124.1, read on the forward strand.
TTGTCGGTTTTAAATTCATTGCTCGATCAGTAATCTTACCACCCACTTGTGATGCGGTTTGTCCTAAACTTTGCAAGACAGAATTTTGCGCCACATTGCCGTAGTTTGCGGTACAATTACCATTAGCATCACAGACTGTTGCGTTAGATTGTGTTGCCACTTGCGCTGCCACCGCCGGCACATTAAAGACTGTAGACAAGGCTGCAGCACCAATCAACTGCCCCCAGTGGTTATCTACTTCATCTGCTAAACCTGAAACGCCTGAGTCATCCATACCTTGCTGGTTTGGTAAGATAATGGATGTACCATCTGGGCGAATTAAACGAATAAACTTAACCTGCACACTGGTATCACCATAAACCGTACTTGAATTATATTGCCCAATCAACGAGCTTCCTCTTGGAATTAACAGCACTGTACCTGTCAACGTATCATAAACATCTTTGGCAACACGCGCGACAATGGTCCCTGGCAGATCTGATACAATCTTTGTTTGCAAAATCGCAGGAATGGAATTACCCGCCATAATTACATTATCTGAAATTGGCTTTTGAATGGTGTTTTCATTGGTAATGTCTTTTGCCGTTAAGCCACCTTTCATAAAGTTTTCACGTTGCTCTTCAGGTGTTTTAGCTGCCTGCTGTCCATCTTGTTTGGCTTTATCTTTATCCTGTCCATCTTGAGGAATTGGACGCGGCGCACCACCACCAAAGAAAATTGGCGCATTCATTGCCTCGCTATCCATAGGTGAGTAACTTGGTTCTGCTGGCTTTTGCGGAGATCTTGGCTGATTTTTCAAACTATTAATTTGTGTTTGCAACTCTTGTAGTTGCGAGCGCTGTTGATTAATCATACGCTGTAGTTCTGGGTTTTCTTGTTGCACGACTTTAACAGGTTGATCCATCCCTAAACGCTTACGAATCGCTTGTGCATCTTTATAACTGGATAGTTCATCAGAGACTTTGAGGCTTGCTCCTGAAGCGTTGGCGCTAAGATCAGAACTATTCATGCCAGTCGAGCTTTTCTTTGGTGCATTAATCGAAAAAATAAATGCAACAATAATAATTAAAAGCAACCCGCCACCAACAATAGTGATTAACTTTTTGTTTAGCTCTGATGATTTTGGCGGTGACGCCCTTAATCCCAGTTTATCTTGTTCTTTCTTAGCCATAATAACCCTTGATTATGCTTACTTCTGTGAAATCTCAACAACTGTTTCACCTGACTGCTTAGTGCCTGCTTTCAAGTAGGCATTCTTAATAACTGTATCAATTACCATATAATCACCCTTCATGCGCCAGTTAAAGTTTGCTGTGCCATATTCACCATCATTGGATTGAACAAATGGTACTGGCATCGTTGCGTTACTAACCACTACCTCATGCGGGAACTTAATAAAAGTCTGATGTCCTGAGCTAAATATTTGCTCTGGATACCATTTTGGTGTGTCACCTTTTAACATACTCCAATTATAGTTGAAATTCATATTAGATAAACTCAAGTCAAGACCGCCATCTTGCTGTGGTGGTGGCAATAATTTGCTATCGCCATCGGACGCATTCATATCACCTAGATTACCGCCATTAAATCCTTGCACCATTGCGCTTGGATATTGCCACTTGACCGATACCATTGCTTGGCCTTGATCCACTGATTTTAAAATCAAATGATAGGTACGTTTATTCGTTGTGATTATCATTGAGTTAGTTAAGTCTGATTTTTGCGGCTTAATCAAAATATGCCAACGTAAATCTTTACCTTCACCACTATAAGTTGAAGCAATCTGCCAACGAAGCGTATCTCCAGCTGCTTGTGAGATAATTTTCTCACTAGGCTCAAATACCACATCAGTAATATTCAAAGGCGCCGTATAGATCGTATACATCGCCCCTGGCATATAGCTATAAGTCATCATCGCATTAAAGAAGTCACTTTGATCGGGGAATTGCTGAGCATCTTTATTTGCTTCAGCAACTGCTGCTTCTTTAGTCAAAACCGGCTTTTGCGCTGCTTTCTCAGCTTTACTATTTGGCACAGGACGAAGTTGCCCTGGCATTGGTACTGGAATATACTCACGCACTACCTTAGTGCCTGCGGGATCTGCAGGTTTTGCTTGCACAAATTTACCTGAGTCAATGTCACCTTGATAACTATTTGTCGCACAGCCTGCCATTGCAATTGCAGTAAGTGGTAATAAACGGCTAATTTTATTTAATTTCATTGACTTGATCCTTTTTCGCTAAATGAGAAGAAACCTATTTTTAAACCCAGTGGGTTAATGACCATTTGATTTAATGTCTTAGGCGGGAAGCTTGGTGAGAAAGTGAATATTCCACTATATGTTTTCACACTCTCGACACCGCCATCTTTATTGTATGTCGTTGACTGGAAAGTCACCTCAAAACTATTATTGCTCGCCTCATTGGCATTGGTTACCACCGTCGTAATTGTTTTATCACCAACAAGCTTTAATGGATTAATCGCTTGATAGACCTGCTTTAACTGATCTTCAGCACGCCCTGACACTGCCAATAATGCTGACTGCCACTGACGATTAAGAACGACTGGATCCAAAGGAATCTCAGTAATATTTTTAATATAATCACTGACAAATGCAATTTTCTGCGCAACCGTCGGTGTATAACTTTGTGATGCAGTTTGCACGTTTACTACACTTTCCTGCGGCTTAACCTCAGCAACATAAACGTACATTTGCTGACGGTTCGCTTCAATAATAATCGCAAGCAATAATAAGATACAAACGATCAAAATAGCAATTGCTGCCATCATCCAGTTGCGCGCTTGTTTTTTAGCACTACCAATGCGTAGCTCCCACTCTTCATAGGCCTTTTGATAGTCTGTCTTCTGCACTTTTTGTGCCTTATGCGCTTTTTGCATTTCTTGCGTTTCTTGCATTTCTTTTTCCATCTACAATAACCTTTCAATTGCTAGATTTTGAATATAGATTCCTAAAGGATTAATTTTCACTTGCTCTTTTGTTGTCAGCGGCTGATGCCCAAACTGTCCAGAAACAACTAGTATTGCCGTACCTTTTTTGTCAACCAACTCACCGCTGAAACTTACATCATTCATCGTGAATTTATCAAATGTTGCTGCTTTGAGCTCACTCTGTGAGATTCCAGCAACACCTTGCTTTAATGCAAGTTGTGAGGCTTCATCTAGGAAGTTGTTATAAATACCACCTGATTGATCGCTGATTA
>JAQCCA010000125.1 GCA_027621155.1 Pseudomonadota bacterium
CCATCTGCCTTAACTGAATAAAAGTCGCTTGCCGTTTTTTCCTGCCAGTTCAGCGGATTGATATCACCATAAACAAGACCGGCGAAATGTGAGTATTCATGCGCTAATGTTTCAGCCGGCTGAAAGCAAACACCTTCTTCAAAAATACGAATACGCGATTGCTGACGATTTAAATTGGCTTTAAATGTTGATACAAGTCCAGGAATCAAGCCTTGACGCATCACCGACATATCTTGTGAAATCGGATTTTGCAAAGCAAATCCTGCTGTATCAAAAAACAATTCATCTAATTTAGGATCAATAAAGCTATAATTAATCACTTCATGATAGCCGCGATTAATCAATGTATTTTTTAATGCGCCTAAAGTGATCACTTGCTCAGACACCCGTTGTTGTGATAACGTCACTTCAGGTAAGGTCATCGGTAAATTCTGATAACCATATACACGCCCAACTTCTTCTATTAAATCTTCTTCAATCGACATATCAAAGCGATAGCTTGGAGCTGTCGCCAACCACTTAATCTCATTACGGGTATCGTTAACTGGTGTAAGTGTAATATTAAGCGCTGTTAATACGTCTTCAACAAATGGCGCACTAAAATCCATACCAAGAATTGAGTTTAGCTTATTTAAGCGTAATGGAATTTGAGTCGTTGTTTCATGATAATAATCTGCTTTAACGATTCCCCCTACTTCGCCACCAGCAATATCAACGATCAACTGTGCGGCATAATCAATTACATATTGGCACAACTTCGGATCAACACCACGCTCAAAGCGATGTGATGAGTCTGTATGCAATCCATATTGACGTGCTTTACCTGCAATTGCTTTAGGCGCAAAATAAGCACTTTCTAGAAAGATGTTCTGTGTATTATCAGTTACGGATGAATCCAATCCGCCCATCACACCGGCAATCGCTAACGCTTTATGTTCATCAGCAATCACTAAAGTATTGGATTTAAGGGTGACTTCAGTTTCATCTAATAAGGTAATTTTTTCATTATCTTTTGCCATGCGCGCATAGACAGTGCTACCAACTTTATCAGCATCAAAGGCATGTAGTGGCTGACCCAGTTCAAGTAACACGTAATTAGTAATATCAACAATTGCTGATATTGATCTTAAGCCTGAACGACGCAGACGCTCTTTCATCCAAAGGGGCGTTTGCGCTTTCGCATCAATATCATAAACCATACGTCCAAAGTATCGTGGACATGCCTCAGACACATCTGAGACCACTTGTTTTTGCACACCTTTAACAAGGTTAAGCTCAACATGCTCAAGAGGTTTAAGTTTGGCATCGGTTAAAGCGGCAACCTCTCTTGCCACCCCATATACACTTAGACAATCCGCGCGATTCGGTGTCAAATCCACTTCAACAATATGATCATCCAATTGCAAATATTCACGAATATCAACACCAATAGAAGCATCCACTGGCAAATCCATCAAACCTTCGCTTTCATCACTTAACCCTAGCTCTTTTTGCGAGCACATCATGCCATGCGATGGTTGACCGCGCAACTTACTTTTCTTTATCTTAAAATCACCAGGCAAACATGCACCAATCTTAGCAACAGGTGCTTTCATCCCCGCATAGACATTTGGTGCTCCACAGACGATGGTAACTAGCTCATCATCGCCAACATCGACTTCACAAACATTTAGCTTATCCGCATCAGGATGCTTATCAATTTTTTTAATTTGCCCAACAACAACCTGTGTGAATGGCGATGCGACGGCTTCAATTGAATCAACCTCCAAACCAGCAGCTGTAAGCTTTTCACTTAAGGCATTAACCTCAAGCTTTTTATCTAAATAATTTTCTAACCAACGATGACTAAATTTCATTTTGTTATCCTGTCATTTTTATATTCAGGGCAATTAATTCATTAACGTATTCATCACAAAGAAAATACATTACAGGGGTAATATATCACAGGGGCAATTCATGAATTGCCCCTACACATCGTAAATTGCCGTAATTGTCCGTAAGGGTAATTCACGAATTACCCTCAAAAACACACCTAATTAAAACTGTTTTAAAAATCGTAAATCATTCTCAAAAAACAAACGTAAATCATTAATACCATAACGCAGCATAGTCAAGCGCTCAACGCCCATACCAAAAGCAAATCCACGATATTTCTCACTATCAATGCCGCCTGCTTTTAACACATTAGGATGCACCATGCCGCAACCTAATACTTCAAGCCAACCAGTTTGCTTGCATACACGACAACCTTGCCCTTCACACATCACACATTCCATATCGGCCTCTGCTGAAGGTTCGGTAAATGGAAAATATGAAGGACGAAAACGCATCTTTAGATCTTTCTCGAAAAAGGCATTTAAAAAGGCATTTAACAAGCCTTTTAGATCAGCAAATGATGCCTTTTCATCAATCCATAAACCTTCCACCTGATGAAACATCGGCGTATGTGTCATATCTGAATCACAACGATAAACACGCCCTGGTGCGATCATACGAATCGGTGGCTGTTGTTTTTCCATTGTTCTGATTTGCACACCAGAAGTATGTGTTCTTAACACAGTATTGGGATTAAAGTAAAAAGTATCATGCATGGCACGCGCTGGATGATGATCAGGAATATTTAATGCTTCAAAGTTATGATAGTCATCCTCAACTTCAGGACCATACTCAATCGCAAAGCCCATCTTACTAAAAAAGCCTTCAATTCGCTGCATGCTTGTTGAAACCGGATGGAATGTACCTTGCTCATGTCCAATACCTGAAAGGGTTACATCAATTTTCTCAGCTGCTAATTTTTGCGCCAACTCTATTGCATTTAATACATCCAAGCGCGCGGTAATTGCCATTTGCAATTTATTCTTCGCTTCATTGACTGCTTGACCAAGCTTTGGCTTTTCTTCGTTTGGCAAACTACCTAATTGTTTCATAATCTCGGTAAGTTCACCCTTCTTCCCCAAGTACTGAACGCGAATATGATCTAAATCTTGTCTATTTTTTGTGTTTTCGACGTCTGTTAATGCTTTTAAACAGATTTCATCTACGATTTGCATGCATGTTACCTTTACTCAAATAATGGCGAGCATTATATACCCATCACAAACCACTTTACAGCATTTCTGCTATTGAATTTCTTGCACTTCTGAATGATTTGATCTTGCTAATAGTCCTAGCTATTACCTGCAGTCCAATCACCCAAAATCATCAAAAACTTCTTCAACATTAAACACTATAAAATGGTTTACGATGGGTATATACCCACCCCACACCAGTTTACAGAACTTATTGCTTTGAGATTGGTATGATTTACCTTGTCAGACCCATGCTGTTTTATTAACATTCTGCACAACTTCATACAATAAGAACAAAGGACAACTTTATGCATCTAGCTCACATTATGATTCGTGTTAATAATCTCGAGGAATCAATTAATTTTTATCAAAACATTTTTGGCATGAACTTACTTAAAAAGATAGATAACGAGGCTTATCGCTATACATTAGCGTTCATGGGATATGGTAATAATATCAATGCCATCACAGCCATTGAACTGACCTATAACTGGGATACCGATAGTTATGATCATGGCAATGCTTTTGGGCATTTATGCATTGAAGTAGATGATGTTTACCAAAGCTGCGAGGCAATTAAAAAACAAGGTGGCACAGTCACCCGTGAAGCGGGACCTGTCAAAGGTGGTACCAGCGTTATTGCGTTTGTCAAAGACCCTAATGGTTATCAGATTGAACTCATTAATAAGAAAGTCCGCTAATAATTGAGACATGCAATTCTCACAAAAAAACATTGCGTATTTTAAATGTGACCGTACAATCACTAATCAATTTACGCTAACTCTTAAAAGAATATAATTTTATGATCGAAAATTTACGTAATATCGCGATTATCGCACACGTTGACCATGGCAAAACAACGCTAGTTGACAAACTATTACAGCAATCAGGCACATTGAAAACACGTGGCGCTGACGTTGAGCGCGTGATGGACTCCAACGACTTAGAAAAAGAGCGTGGCATTACCATTCTTGCTAAAAACACTGCTATTAAATGGAATGATTATCGTATTAACATCGTTGACACACCAGGGCATGCTGACTTCGGTGGCGAAGTGGAGCGTGTGATGTCAATGGTTGATTCTGTACTTCTTTTAGTAGATGCTGTTGATGGTCCGATGCCACAAACGCGCTTTGTTACTGAAAAAGCATTCGCGCGCGGTTTAAGACCCATCGTTGTTATTAACAAGATTGACCGTCCAGGTGCCCGCCCTGATTGGGTGATGGATCAGGTTTTTGACCTATTTGATCGCTTGGGTGCCACGGATGAACAGCTTGATTTCCCTGTTGTCTACACATCGGCATTAAATGGCTTTGCAACAATGAATGCAAATGAAACCACCGATAATATGAATGCCCTATTTGAGACAATTGTTAAGCGTGTATCACCACCTGAGGTCGATAAAGAAGGTGCATTTCAAATGCAAATTTCTTCATTGGACTATTCAAGCTTTGTTGGCACAATCGGTATTGGGCGCATTAAGCGTGGTAAGATCAAGACCAACACACCGGTAAGTATTATTGATAAAAACGGCAACACAAGACAAGGTCGTGTATTACAAGTATTAGGGCATATGGGGCTTGAGCGCGTTGAAGTGCCTGAAGCATCTGCGGGAGACATCGTCTGTATTACCGGTATTGAGGGAATTAATATCTCTGACACCATTTGCGCATTAGACTGTATTGAAGCACTGCCGCCATTATCCGTTGATGAACCAACGATTTCGATGACTTTCCAAGTGAATAACTCACCATTTGCCGGTCGCGAAGGTAAATTTGTCACTTCTCGTCAAATCAAAGATCGTTTGGAAAAAGAACTTTTACACAACGTTGCTCTGCGTGTTGAGCAACTCGATGACCCTGATAAATTCAAGGTTTCTGGTCGCGGTGAGCTTCACCTATCTATTTTACTTGAGAATATGCGTCGCGAAGGTTTTGAAATCGCCGTATCACGTCCACATGTGATCTTTAAAGAAATTGATGGTGAGATGTGTGAACCATATGAGCAAGCAATCATTGATGTTGATGAACAATATCAAGGCTCTGTGATGGAAAAAATGGGCTTGCGTCAAGGCGAGCTTAGAAATATGGAACCAGATGGCAAAGGTCGTGTGCGCTTAGAGTTCATCATCCCTTCACGTGGCTTAATCGGTTTTTACACTGAGTTTTTAACCATTACTTCAGGCACTGGCATTATCAATAAGATATTTGATCATTATGGCCCTATGAAAAAGGGAATTATTGAATCGCGCCTAAATGGCACGTTAATTTCTATTTGCGTTGGTAAAGCAGTGGCATTTGCTCTGTTTAATTTACAAGAACGTGGCAAAATGTTTATTGGTCATGGTGTTGAAGTTTATGAAGGTATGATTATCGGCATTAACTCACGTGATAATGATTTAACAGTCAACCCTTGTAAAGGCAAGCAACTGACTAACATGCGTGCCTCTGGTAAAGATGAGAGTATTGTGTTAACCACACCCATTAAAATTACCCTTGAGTATGCATTAGAGTTTATTGAAGATGATGAGCTAGTTGAGATCACACCAAAATCAATCCGTCTGCGTAAAAAACTTCTAACTGAATCAGATCGTAAGCGCTATTCACGCTCAAAAGAATAATCTACTATAAACATAAACGTTGGCTGAGCGTTAGTCGAAGCAACTCATCTTTGCATGCCCTTCGACTTTGCTCAGGGCACGTTTGGAATGGCTGGACTTGGTTCATAGCCCAAATAATTCACTACCATTTAAGATAACATCTTAATCGCTTTATGTAGTCCTTCAACCAACATATCAACATCTTCTTTAGTATTATAAACGCCAAACGATGCACGCACCGTCGATGGTACGTTATAGCGTTGTAATAATGGTTGCGCGCAATGATGTCCCGTGCGCACACACACTCCTGATAAATCAAGCAATGTACCTAAATCGTTAGCGTGGAATCCATCGATGACAAAGGTAATTACCGCGGCTTTATGCTTGCTTTCACCTAATATTCTAAGCCCTGAAATAGTTTGTAGTTTTTCTGTAGCATAGTGAAGCAGCATTTCCTCATGTGCTTTAATCTTACAAAGTCCTATACTTTGCACATATTCAATGGCTTTGGATAAACCAATCACGCCAATAATATCGGGAGTCCCTGCCTCAAATTTATATGGTGGATCAGCAAATGTCGTCTCATTCATCGTCACAAGCTTGATCATATCACCACCACCTTGATAAGGAGACATTAGTTTATGCCATTTCTCTTTGGCATATAACACACCAACACCCGTCGTGCCATAGAGCTTATGTGAGGAAAAGGCAAAGAAATCGCAATCCAAATCAACCACATCAATTTTTTGATGAACGACAGACTGCGCGCCATCAACAACAATCGCAACTTCAGGGTGTGTTTTGCGAATGCTTTGTATAATTTCTTTAATCGGATTAATCGTTCCCAACACATTTGAGCAATGCGTTAATGAGATAAGTTTGGTCTTGTCTGTTAAAAGCGTAGGTAAAACAGATAAATCAAGTTCACCTTTATCGGTTACGGGTATATATTTAATCGTCAATGGTTTATGTTTACTCATTAGCTGCCATGGCACAATATTGGCATGATGCTCCATCTCGGTAATGATAATCTCATCACCGACATTAAAATACTGATCCAATAACGAGCTTGCCACCAGATTAATCGACTCTGTAGTGCCTTTCGTGAAGATAATTTCTTCCATCTTTTGCGCACCAATAAAGTGCTGAACAATATTACGCGTGCCCTCGTATTTTTCTGTCGCTTGATCACTTAGATAATACACACCACGATG
>JAQCCA010000126.1 GCA_027621155.1 Pseudomonadota bacterium
GTAGGCAAAGCTCACGATTAAAGTCTTTTACGGCATAGGTGTGATGTTCATGGATAATGAAGTTGGGGATTGCAGTTTCCAAGTGCAAACTAGCAGCGGTTGCTACAGGACCGCCGCACACATGCGCTTGGATTTTGACATCATACATATCGGCATAATCGCAGATTTTTTTTGCCTCAGTTAGACCACCACATAAACCAATATCAGGCTGCAACACGTCAACAGTTTGCTTCTCAAGATATTCACGTACACCATGGCGTAGATACAAACGCTCACCTGCAGCAATAGGGACATTGAGTTTTTGTTTAAGTGGTTCGTGCAGTTTGCTATTTAAATAATTAACAGGCTCTTCAAAGTATAAGCAGTTAAATTCCTCTGCAATTTCACCAAGCTGCAAGGCAGAGGTAAGACCAGGCAAGCTATGGCATTCAAAAATAATATCGGCATTTTCACCCAATACATCGCGAATCGCCAGCATGCGGGCACGAATCAAATTTAAGTGATCACGGCGAAATGGCAAGGTGCAGTCATAGATCGTGTCCCCCTTGTGATCAAACATCATCGGATCAACTTTAACCGCATCATATCCTTCAGCCACCGCTTTTTCAGTTGCTTTGGCATAGTCTTCGGGTTTGAATAAGGTCTTACGCTCATAACAATCCCAATCAAACTGTAACTGACTGGCGTAAGTGCGCAGTTTTTTATTGGTTTTACCGCCTAGCAATTGATAAACCGGTAAACCAAGCGCTTTGCCTTTGATATCCCAAAGTGCAGTATCAATGGCACTCATCGCTGAGTAGACTACAGGTCCGCCACCTAGTCCCCAGAAGCTCTCGCGCAGCATACGATTCCAAAGATGTTCAGTAGCAAATGGATCAACTCCTAATAACATCTCCTTTGCAAACTCTTTAATCATATGTGCTGCAGCGGAATGCCCAAGATCATAAGCAAGACCTGCCTCACCGATTCCCGTTAACCCCTCATCAGTATGAATGCGCACAAATACGGGCGACCAAGCTGGACGCTTGGGGCAGTGAATATCAAAAATTTCAATTTGAGTGATTTTCATAAGTTACTATCCTTGATTAAAAAGTGTTGTAAAGCCCAATATCTGTTTTATGCGCTAAGTGCTTGACATAGCGCTTAATATTTTCAGGGATATTGATGAGATGACTAATAATACCTAGATTACGCAATATTGGGAAAACCATAATATCATCCCAAGATACGTGGTTGCTGCTAGCATAGATGTATGTCATAAGTTTATCAAGTTCATTCAAAATCGCTTGTGTGCTTTCAATGGCAGCATCTGGGAAGCGTAAATTTGCCTTAAAGCAACCAATGTATTTTTCTTTCTTATGCTCAAAATAGTCCTTGGCGCTTTGCTTTGGAAAATCTTGTTGATTAAGTGGATGATTAAGAAAACTTGGGTAGACTAGTGATTTACTGGCATTACTTAGCATCGTCGTGAGTTCAATGAGTTTGGTGCTTGTCGTGATCTCATCGCTTAATATTGGCTCGTTGTCAAAATTATTGAGATATTGACAGATATCCAAACTTTCAACCAAAAAGCTACCATCATCTTTTTGTAAAAAAGGCACTTGTTTTTTGCCAATGAGATCAATGTGAGATTTTTCATCATCATTGGCAAGATAAATAAGCTCAAGTGGGATTTGCTTTAGTCCAGAAATAATGCGTGGACGGATACAAAAGGGGCAATGTTCATAAATATAAAGTTTCATATCAATAGTGTATTTAAGTCATGGGGTAAGCTATTGTCCACAAAAGCACTGTAAATCACAATTGTGATCAGCCGGTAAGTTTACTTTTTAAATACAGCTGTGCTTGCGCCAGTAACCAATTATGCACAATTTTCTTATTGACGGTATGTCGGTGTGGCTGGTTATCAACTAAGTAATAACATTGCGGTAATGGCAAAGGCTCCTGCCAAATGCTAAGACGTTTGTTTTGAATTAATGCATACACAAGCGGCAAGTGTGTAACAAAGCTGCCCAGTCCATTTTCAACGGCTTGAAGCGCATGAATGGTTGTAGCAACAGATATTTTTTTGCTAGGGATTGTTAAATGCGCTGACTCACAAAAAATCTGCCAATCTTTTTCACGCAAGGGGTGATTCACGACAATTGCAGGGCTGTTTTTTATCTCATTGGCTTTAATGATTTGTGGATTGTAGACAAGTACCAGTTGATTCTGCCATAACTTAATTGCTTTACTGGTTGGATCCGCCAATCCCAGTTGAATGCTTAGATCAGCACTATCGACATCATGTGTTTTTAACTCAGTTGATGTCATCATGTTGAGATTGATATCTGGATGTTTTAGATAAAGATCACTTAATCGCGGGATAAGCCACTGCACGGCAAGTGTTGAAAATATACGTAATTGTACCGTATCTTGATTAAGTGGTTTAATTTGACTGGTTGCTTGCTCAATGTGAATCAATGCAGCTTCAATTTCTTTGTAATAACGCATGCCATCGTGTGTTAACTCAACGTGTTTAGTATCACGGTTAAAAAGCGTTGTCCCAAGATAGTGCTCCAATTGTTTAATTTGTTGGCTAATCGCACCCGCAGTAAGATTAAGCTCGGCAGCAGCCTGAGCAAAGTGCTTGTGCTTGGCAACAGCAATAAAATAAGGCAAGGACTTTAATGGTGGCAATTGCATAAGAAATCATAATCTCAGTGATTTGTGATTATGGTACGTCGAAAGCTTATATCTGTAAAGATAAGTGATTAAAGTGATTAACGAGATGCTAATTGGGTAATTGTTATAGGTTCAAGGTTTTGTTGATTTCTTTGGCTTTTTTGCTGTGCTAAAATGCTTTGCAGTTTAGCGCTTTTGGCAATCACGGCATTGGTTGCTGCCATTTGATTTAAAGTATAAAAATGAAGTCCATGCACGCCAAGGTCAATTAAATCATCACAGAGTTTTGCAACAACATCACTGGCAAAGTCTTGCAATGCCACAGGATCATGTTGATAAGCGGCAAGACGTTTATCAAGCCACTGTGGAATATCAGCATGGCAAATTTGTGAGAAGCGCTTTAATCCTTGGTAATTGGCAATGGGCATAATTCCTGCCGTAATCGGAATAGTGATTTGATGATCATGACACATTTGTAAGAAATGATAAAAAGCATCAATACTATAAAAATACTGCGTAATCGCGTGATTGGCACCTGCGTTAATCTTTTGTTTTAGATTATCGATATCCTCTTGTAAAGTCTTAGAGCCAGGATAAAACTCAGGATAGGCTGCAATCGTAATATCAAATTGCTCGCCACTGATTTGGCGAATATAATCGATTAATTGATGGGCATAATTAAAGCTTACTTTGGTTTGCTTTTGAATATCTTGTGGCAAATCGCCGCGAACAACAACAAGGCGATCAATGCCAAGCTTAATATACTCATGCAAAAGATTAAAAATCGCCTGTTTATCAAGATGAAAGCAGGTAATGTGTGGCACGACATCAATATGTTGTTGACGTAAATAGCGAATAAGCGTCAACGAATTAGCGTAAGACTCAGAGCCGCCAGCACCAAAAGTAACGGATACGTATTTAGGAGCATGAGTCTTTAACTCATCAATGGCTTGGTAAAGCTTGCCACTGTCAAGATGGACTTTAGAAGGAAATAGTTCAAAACTGATATGGCTGTCATTAGGCATGGTGTTCACTCGTCAAAGATGTTGTTATTTCATGGTTTAAGACTTTCTCAAGGTCGGCAATTAAATCATCAGGATCTTCGATGCCAATCGATAGGCGGATAAGACTCTCTGGGATATTGCGTTGATTACTATCAATTGCGGCATGTGACATCTGGCAAGGCAGGCTAATGAGACTCATTAAACTACCAAAGCTTACTGAAATGGTAAAAAGCTGTGTCTGGTTAACAATGTATTTAGATAGTGCAAATGATTCAGTGGTAAAGCTTAATACCGAACCAGCACCTGAGGCTTGAGCATGCATAATATTATAGTTTGGATGTGTTGGTAATCCTGCATAGTAAACTTTAGTCACTTTGGGGTGGTTTTCTAGAAATTGTACAATTTTAAGTGCGCTTTGCTGTTGGCGCTCAATGCGTAAGCCCAATGTTTTAACCCCTCTTAATAAAAGCCATGCTTGCATGGGGTCAAGTGCATTACCGTTAGCATTTTGTAAGAATTTAAGCTCTTGTGCTAAATATTCATGATTAGTGACAACAATACCTGCAGACACATCGCTATGTCCTGCTAGATGCTTAGTCGCTGAATGAATAACAATATCCGCACCAAGCTCCAGCGGCTTCTGTAGCCAAGGTGATAGCAGGGTATTGTCTACGATAAGGATAATATCCTGTGGCAGCTTTGATCTTAAGGCGTTGATATCGGTTATTTGCTGGAGTGGATTGGTCGGTGTTTCTAGCAATACCAATTTAGTATTTGCCGTTAATGCTTGTTTTAGTGCTTGCCCATCATTGAAGTCAACTTGCGAGCATTGAATATTAAAACGTGTTAGCACCTTGTGAACAATCCGGTGTGTACCACCATAAATATCCGTGCCAATAATGATATGATCGCCTGCGTTTAATAGTTGCAGCACACAACTAATGGCTGCCATGCCACTACTAAATGCCAGACCATATTGTGCATTCTCAAGCTTGGCAATGTAAGCTTCAACGTACGCTCGTGTCGGATTGCCACTTCTTGAGTAATCATAGTTGTTACGAGGATGCTCAGCGTCATCTTGGGCGAACGTAGCCGTTTGATAGATCGGTAAACTATTGGCGTGATAGGGGTCGTTAATGTCAATTTCTGGATGAATAAGGCGCGTCCACTGATCCATATTATGCAACCTCGTAAATATTAACTTGACGTGACAATTGAGTGGCTTGTCTTGTTTCTAATGTGCCAACGGTTGTGTAATTATTGCCATTGAGTTTACCAATTTGAAATGTCAGGCAATGCGCTTTAGCCCAAGTGATCGCTTGCGGTTGAATGACTTGCGTTGCTTTTTCTTTCGCACAGTCATAGGTGAGTGTCTCGTAGCGAATAGCATCTTTAAATTTATTGGGATCTAAATGATAAACGCCATCAACATCTTTAAGTAAAATACAACGCTTGGCTTGCAATTGATGCGCAATAAAAAGGGCTGTTAAATCCGAACCACCTCGCCCTAAAAGGCAAGGTTCATTGTCTTTATTCTCGGCAATGAAACCCGGTACAACGATGGCTTGTTGTGTATTTAATAATTCATGAAATAATGCTTGATTGATATGAAGTGGTGTGGCGTTGGCATAATCGCCTTCAGCAACAATTGGGTTGGTGATGAAATCGCTTTGTACATTTTGCTGTAGTAGTGTTTGTGTCAGATATGCCACGGATTGCAGCTCACCCGTCGATAGCAATAAAGCACGCGCTTTGGCACTGGTTTGATTGTTGTTTAGATTAAATGCATTTTGATTGCATTCTAAAGCATCGGTAGTGTTACCAATGGCCGAGACAACCGCAATGACTTTGTAGCCTTTATCCACAAAGCGTTTTACTTCAAAAGCGGCGTCTTGGAAGTGATCAAGAGATTCAAGAATGGAGCTGCCAAACTTAAGCACAACGACTTCGGCTTGAAAACTACTACAGCGATATTGTGTCATGATTAAGATACCTTTTGCTTATTTTTCTTACTTTGTTGTTCAGTGGCAGCGGCTAATGCTTGATCCAAGTCCTGAATGATATCAAATGGATCTTCTAAGCCAACAGATAATCGAATTAAACCATCATGAATACCAAGGCGTTTACGCTCGTCTGCGGCAATCGGACCATGCGTCATCGTCGCTGGATGAGTTATTAAGGTTTCAATCGCACCGAGATTCTCAGCTAACGCGCAGAGCTTAACCGAATTAATAAAGTTTATCCCATTTTGAATATCACCTTTAAGCTCAAAGGCAAGCATCCCACCGTGTGCGCCTAGGTGTTGCTTTTCAGCCAGGGCATGCTGTGGAAAGCTATTTAAGCCAGGATAGTAAACGCTTTTCACTGCATCGTGTGTTGCTAGAAAACGCGCGATTGCTAAGGCATTGTCAGAATGTTGTTTCAAACGAAGCGGCAATGTCTTAATGCCTTGTAAAATAAGCCATGCCTCAAAGGGCTTTTGAATTGATCCTAAGCAGTTGCGGGTATAGCGAAAGCGCTCATTAATCGCTTCATCTTTTGCAATTAAAGCACCACCAACAGTCGCGTTGTGCCCATCAATGTATTTGGTGGTCGAGTAGATGCTAATATCTGCCCCTAGATCAAGTGGCTTTTGCAGTGCCGCCGTTAAGAAAGTATTATCCACTGCTAATAGAGTATTATGCGCCTTAGCAATTTCAGCGATTGCTTTGATGTCAGTTAATTTAAGTGTTGGATTAGCGGGTGTTTCAATCAAGATTAATTGTGTATTGTTAGTAATCGCATGTTTGACATTTTGTGGATTGCTACTATCAACATAGCTGACATTAACGCCAAATTTTTGAAGCACTTCATTGAATAAGCGCACGGTGCCACCATAGACAACATCAGAACAAACGACATGATCACCTGCTTTGAGTAAAGTGCAAGCAAGTGCGCTAATAGCTGCCATGCCTGTGGCAAAGCATGCGCTACTTGGTGCTTTTTCAAGCTTGGCAAGTTTCTCTTCTAATACGCTAACTGTAGGATTAGATGAACGGCTATAAGTGTGCCCTTTGTGATTGCCAACACTTTCTTGCTGATATGTAGTTGTTTGGAAGATAGGTGTTAGTAATGCGCCATTATTTGGATCTGCTTGGATGCCTGAATGGATGCATTGCGTGGTGAAGTGTTGCTCATTTGTAAATTGATTTGCCATTTTGAACC